>USPP01000032.1 GCA_900556615.1 uncultured Eubacteriales bacterium | reverse complement strand
TGCCACCATTACTGCTGCGGAGTACTCCGTCGGCTGTATTGTCAACAAACTTCTGCATTGGAACGTATGGGATTATTCCGAAAGGTTCCTGAATATTCAGGGACAGATATGCCCTCTTTTTACATTTTTTTGGTTTCTCATATCTGTGCCTGCAATCTGTTTAAGCTGCTTGGTTTCCGACCGATCGGAAGCCTTTACTGGAGGTAATCATGTCCCGAAGAAAAAAGAAAAATCATCTGTCTGACAAAAGAATCGCTTTCTTTATAACAGCCGCAGTCATCTCACTGCTGGTGTGGATATTGCCTGGCATATCCGATGAATTTGCAAAATACTTTACCTTCTACGATAATTCGGTAAATATAACACCAACGGACGGAGAGCTTTCCGTCCACTACATAGATGTCGGTCAGGGAGACTCAGAACTGATTATTGCTCCTGACGGCGAAGCTATGCTGATTGACGCAGGAACCTCCGAAAGCAAAACATACCTTACGGAATATCTGCGCCGCTACAAGATTACAGAAATCAAATATTTTGTTCTCACTCATCCTCACTCCGACCATATAGGCGGTGCATCGGCAATATTGGATGCCTTTGAGGTAAAAAACGTTATCATGCCCGATGCAATCTCGACCACATCTACTTATAAAAAAGTACTTGAAAAAATAGACGCGGAGGGCTGCGGCTTTATTACAGCAGAGCCGAACGGCGAGAAATATTCTCTCGGAACCGCGGAATTTAAAATTCTCGGTCCCGTAAAAGATTATACTGATAATTTGAATAATCAAAGCGCGGTTATCCGCCTCGACTACGGTCAGACATCGTTCCTTTTTACAGGAGATGCTGAGTCGCAGTCAGAGGCGGATATGCTGAAC
This sequence comes from uncultured Eubacteriales bacterium, assembly GCA_900556615.1. Lineage (GTDB taxonomy): Bacteria > Bacillota > Clostridia > Oscillospirales > CAG-272 > Colimorpha_A. The sequence continues at coordinate 9,049 of USPP01000032.1, read as the reverse complement.
CGTTTCCCTGCTTCCTATTTCAAAGCCGATGTTTTAAAGCTCGGACATCACGGTTCTTCTACTTCAACATCAGGAGACTGGCTTTCAGCCGTATCTCCGACATATGCGATTATTTCCTGCGGAAAGGATAATGACTACGGTCATCCGCACAGCGAAATCCTAAACCTGCTCAAGAAAAATAATATCGCTTTTTTCAGAACCGACCAGTCGGGCAGTATTGTTATCGTAAGCGACGGAGAAGCCGTCTCCGTGCTGTCTCCTTCTTAATCGGACATGATTAACTCGGAAACCGTAACAAATACATATCCCTGCTCTAAAAGCTTCGGAATAAATATACGAAGTGCATCGGGCGTATTGCTTTTCCCTGACACAAAATCGTGGCAAAGTATAATTTCTCCCGATGAAATATTTTTTAATACCGTGTCCGCGATTTTTTCCGCGGAAGGAAGTTTCCAGTCCGTCGTATCCACGGTCCAGAGTATGGGGATATAGTCAAGTCTTTCAAGCGTTTTCGACACGGTTAGCGAGTATATCCCTTCGGGAGGACGGAATAGCTTTGGTCTGTACTCCCCGAGTTCAAACAGAATATTTTCTGTTTTTATCAGCTCACTGAAAAGCCTCTCAGCTTTTATCTTTGTCAGATGCGGATGAGAATAGGTGTGATTTCCTATTTCATGCCCCGAATCGATTTCACGCTGTACAATTGCAAGATTATCCTCGCAATTGCTTCCTATTACAAAAAATGTTGCTTTTACTCCATATTCATCGAGAATATCAAGAATTTCTGGAGTATAGCATTTGTGCGGTCCGTCGTCAAAGGTCAGGGCTATCTTCATCTCAGAATTTTCATGCTTTCGGTAAGGCTTTTTGACCTCTGCATTCACCTCACCCATCAACGCTGCGGTAATTACAACTACACTAAGCGTTGCTTTAAGTGTTTTCAACAAGCTCATAAAGCGTCCCGAAACGGTAGCCTGCCTTTTCCCATTCAGTAAGCAGTTCGTCAAGAATAGCGGCGTTGGTGCTTGAAGTCGGATGAAGAAGTATGACTTCCCCATTATGCGTATGCGAAAGAACCTTGTTCAGCGCCTTATCATGACTCATCTGTTTGTTGTTATCCCAATCGGCATAGGCAAAGCTCCAGAATATCGTTTTATATCCGCATTCTGCGGCACATTTAAGATTTCTTTCACTGAATCTGCCTTCCGGAGGACGGTAGAATGGCGCAAGCTCACATCCGCAGTATTCTTTCATAATAGAATTAAGCGAGTCAAGCTCAGCTTTGAACTTTACGGGATCTGTTACCTTAGTCATATCATGATGCAGATTCGTGTGATTGCACACCAGGTGTCCTTCATCAAGCATTCTTTTTACCAGCGCGGTATCGCGTTTGATAAGATTGCCGAGAACAAAGAACGCGCCTGTTGCATTGTGTTTTTTCAACACATCCAGGATCTTTGCGATATTTCCGTTTTCATATCCAGCGTCAAAGGTGAGATATATTACGCGATTCTCATCGCTCGCTTTTTTATCAATATAATAACCTCCGTTTTCCGTTATAAAGGAAAATTCGGAAGGAAGCTCCGGCGGTTTTCCGCTGTCATTATTCTTGCAGTACCAATTATATCCTGCGGTCTCGGTATGATTGACAGAATCAATTGCTTCTTTAGCATTACCCGGAAGAGATACTGCACCGACAGTCAGTAAAACAGCTGTCAATACTTTGAATTTCATGACTTATCCCCTTGAATTACAGCTTTGCGGTCTTTTGAACCGCAATCATATTGTGCGCAAAACTCCCGCGGTAATTCGTATAGATTTCTTCCGGTTTTATCAGATTATGTCAGCCGCGATAATAAAATTTTTTTATTTATATGCCGGGCAAAGTAACATTTCGGTCGCTGATTTGCGTTACAGTCTTATCTCTCGGAAAGGAAAAGCATAGAATTTATGAAAAAAATACTTATCCTCGTCCTTGTTTCTCTTGTGTTTTTTCTTATATCGTGTTCCGGCGGAAGAAAAAATTTTTTCCCCATCTTTGAGCAAACCGAAATCATTCACACTGCCGCCTCCGAAGCAGAAAATTCATATGATGATACAGAAAATTCGCATGATCCGAATAAACCGGATTTTTCTCAATTGGAGTTGTTTGCCGAAAACCTGTATTTGATTCCCTTAAAAGATATTTTTTCTTCTTCCGAGCAGTATACGCTTACACAAATATTCACAAATAGAGAATATATTCTTGCCGTTTATTCGGATAATCAGAATTACGAAGAAATCTCCGAAAACGCTGTTCTGATTCTTCTTAATTCAAGAACCGGAGAAGTCATTTCAACATGTCTTTTACCTGCTGACAATACTTTCAGGCTTCTTGATGAAGGAAAAATCTCCGCAATCAATACCACTACTCTCGAAACATATATCTATACCTCTGATTTTTCACAAATCTGTCATTATGATGCCTTAGAAACCGAAATAGATTCAACCTTTGCTTTTGTTACAAACAACGGCAAAAAATTGTATTATTCCGATGAAAATTCTAAAACGATGGTTATCGTCAATCTCAGCGACAAAAGCAAAAAAATCATCGAAACAGGAATAACTTTCCCATATTATACAGGCTTTAACGACGGAAAAATCTATATTTCCTCTTATGATGAACAGGAAAAAAATTACTACATGGATACCACTTCCGATACCGTCAGGTGTATTCAGGAAACCGACGGCTTTTTTTCTGTCGGTACTGCACAGCCACTTTTTATGAATGTCGACATATCTTCATTCATAAAAACGGCTGAGAATCCCGATGTCACTTATATACTTCAAAATCTTACTTACGATACCGGTATTGCCGATTTTCTCGACGGGCTTCTGCTTACGCGCAAGCATTCGGAATCCGCTGTTCTTAATATCTCCGCATATGATATCACGAACAAAAAAGTTTACAGCCAAAACCTCAATACCCTTGACTTAGATATCTCGATCGTCGGACAGATTAAGCTCACCGATTACGGCACAGCGCTTATCGATCTCTACACGGACGATTATACTCCTATGCTCTGCATATGGGATATTTTCTCTGCAGAAGAAGAGAGCTTCCTTCTTGAGGCGCTCGGAGAAAACGGAGTAAGCGGTCTTAATACGCAAATTCGCGATGAAATTTTTAAAAACCACGGTATAGAAGTCTATTACGGAGAAGAAGGTAACCGTTTTAACGCGCCGGATTACACGGCTGAAACAGAAACCGACAGCTTCAAGCTGTATCGTTCTATGCGTACTCTGTCCGATACTCTCGACAAATATCCCAAGGGAATATTTCAGGAAATGTGCGTCAACGGAATAAAGGGTATAAAGATATATTTATGCGGAGCATTTCACGGCACACAATACGGCACTATCAGTTCCGCTGCCGCAATCGCGTTCACCGATTATAAAAATAACCACCGGATCATTGCTCTCGATATTGCATTCAGTTATTTGCTTGAACAGAATATCTCTCACGAGCTTATGCACATCATGGACGACCGAATCCTCATGTCAGAAAACGAGACAGGTATTCCCTACTATTCCATGTGGGACATGTTTCTGCCGCAGAATATGACATATTATTACTCGTATCTTGACGGAAACGGAAATGAAATATCCGACACAAGCTATACTATTGCGGGAGAGAGCGAGGAGAATAACATCTATTTTATTGACGCATATTCTAAAACCTTTCCGACAGAAGACAGGGCAAGAATCATGGAATATCTCTTCATTTCTGACTCCGAATCCCTTTCCTCTTCTATATACGGACCGCATCTGACGGAAAAAGCTTATGCTCTCTGTCTGATACTCAGGGAAGTATTCCCTTCCGTCGCCGCCTGCAGCGATATACCGTGGGAAAAATCTTTTGAAAAACTCGGCAACGAAAATTTCGAAGATTTCTTAAATCGGTATAACGAATATACCTATTCATGGGAGGCGGTCGGTTAAAATGCTTACCCATACCATTCCTCCGATATTCAGCAAGGACTCAAGAGTACTTATACTCGGAACTTTTCCTTCGGTAAAATCTCGTGAAAGCGGCTTTTATTACGGTCATCCTCAAAACCGTTTTTGGAAATTACTGTCAGAGATTTTAAAATATCCTCTTCCGGATTCTATAGACGAAAAAATCAAACTCTTGAATGAAAACAGAATCGCGCTTTGGGACGTGATAGATTCCTGTGAGGTAGTCGGAAGCGCCGACAGTTCAATCAGAAACGTTGTTCCGAACGATATTATGAAAATAATAAGCCAATCTTCAATTCAATCTATTTTTCTGAACGGAAAAACCGCAGAGAAGCTCTGGTTAAAATATTGCGCTCCGCACATAAGCCGAGATTTACCGGTAAAAACATTGCCGTCAACAAGCCCGGCAAACGCTGCCTATACCTATAAAATGCTTCAAGATGAGTGGAGTATCATTGCGTCTGCATTATTTGTTAATTAAATGTAAATACTTCCGTCTGTGCTTGCATAATTAAAATTATTATGATATAATATTTGAGTTAATATCTGGACGGTCCTCTGCGATGCTCTGCATGAACGTCCGAATCAAGGAGGAGCCCAAATGGATATAATCAAGGCTTTTACAAGTGAGCAGTTAAAGAAGGAAGTTCCCACATTCGACGTTGGAAACGATGTAAAGGTGTATTGCCGTATAGTCGAGGGTGAACGTACCAGAACTCAGATTTTTGAAGGAACTGTCATTGCAAAAAATGGCGGCGGAATTTCCGAAACCTTTACAGTAAGACGTGTCTCATACGGAGTCGGTGTTGAAAAGACATTCCCTCTTCATTCTCCGAATGTAGAAAAGGTTGTCGTTACAAGAATCGGAAAAGTAAGACGCGCAAAACTGTTTTATCTCCGCGACAGAGTCGGAAAGAGTTCGAAGGTCAAGGAAAGCATCTGAGTCCTTTCTTTTTAACAATGGAACAGTTAAGCTTAGCTGTTGTTATATAAAAACAACGGTTCAAAAAAGGCGGTTTGGATACCGCCTTTTTGTTATGCCTTTCCCAGCTTAATTGTTTTCGATTTTCCTGTATTTTTGCATTCGGTGCAATACTTTTGCATCATACATACCTATGTCAGGCTCTGTTCTCTTTTATGTATATCAAACGATAATCTTGTATTTGAAGAATCATCTTTTTACTGCCTTTGAAATTCTCTTCGAGATCACGGCTGCCAGCAGACAGGAAAGAATATCCCCCGGTAAAGTGATTAAAAAACAATAAATCATTAAAAATTGAAAACTGAGATTTTTTCTGAGATAAAAGAAACTAACCGCCCAATAATAGCTTACGCCGACAAGGTAAATAATCCCTATTCCCGTTAATCCTGCAATAAAATACCGTAAAAACTTACATTCTCCTTTCGGTATCATGATGCCGATGACAAATGCAGCTATAGCAAACCCGATAATATATCCAAATTTAGGATTGAGAAAGTACCAAATTCCTCCTCCGTCGGTAAATACCGGTATACCGAGAAGTCCGATAAAAATATAGATCAGTACGCTTACGGTACCTATTTTACTTCCGAGCAGCATACCCGCAAGTATTACAAAAAACACCTGCATCGTAAATGGAACCACACCGACATAAAATCTTATATAAGCTCCCACGGCAATCAAAGCCGCAAACGCGGCACACATAATAAGATCAATTGTCTTTGTTTTTTTAGTCATCATTTTTTCTTCCTCTTGTATAAAAAATAAATTTATTTGGATTTATTAAATTGTAAACCAATACAAATAAATAAGTTTACAATTGTTGATAGAAAATATCCGCGGTAACACGGACATTTCCTTTATGCTTTTATCGAACCGTCTGCATTAAAAACGGGAAGTCTCTCAAGATATATAATATCAGGGCGGTTCTGCGCATCACCTTCTGCGAGTATGCACATTTTACCGACAATATTTCCTCCCGCCTCTTTGACAAGTTCTTCCACCGCTTTTATAGATTCTCCGGTAGAAATCACGTCGTCAACGAGAAGAATTCGTTTGCCCTTCATTTTTTCGGCATCCGATCCGTCGAGATATAGATGCTGTTCTGCATCTGTCGTAATCGAACGGACAGCAACGTCAAAAACACTTGTCATATACAGTTTAGGGTGTTTCCGCGCCACAAAATAGAAATCATCTCCGCGCTGACGCGCCATTTCGTGAGCAAGAGGAATTCCTTTTGCCTCAGCCGTTATCAAATAGTCATACGCCGGAGCTCTTTTCAGCAGTTCTTCCGCGCAAGCAACGGTAAGCGGTGCGTCTCCGAATATAACAAACGCTCCAATATACAGATTCTCTGTCACCTTGCAAATGGGAAGCTCTCGCTCCATTCCGGCAATGGTCATTTTGTGAGTCATCATTACAGTCAAGTCCTTTCAAAAACTTATACACTATAAATTATACGCAAAAAAATCACGATGTCAAGTTTTTTGATGTAATAAATCATGAGAAGAACAAGAAAATTCAACCTTTCGCACTGACGGCAAAAGCCTTGGAATCGGCAAAGGGAATCTTTAACTCTGATAGTCACTTCAAATTGATAGAATAGCCGATTAAGCTTCCTTTGTTCTCCCCTGTCATACTTACTTCTGCCTTTTTCTGAACTCCAAAGTTTACAATATGAGACTTTATACACTAATATTTAGGACAATATCGCTGGGTGCATAGCTATCGCATCTGCGCAACAATCATTGTGCGATATTGCCTTAATCAAAGGTAAGCTCTGTATCGTTCTGTGCGCCCGACTGATTGTGATTATCTGCCATTGTTCTTTTCTCCTTTTTCCGCCTCGTTCCTATGCCCGGAACGTAATTTTTTATATATTACAAGCGCCCTATCGGACGCTTGTATTATTTTGTTTTTTATTTACTTGGGAAGTCTGGGTATAACATCATAATGCCATAAGCAAACGCTCCGGGATCAGGTCTCGCCTCGCACCCTGTTATCTCTGCGAGTTCCTCGTCGATGTCTTCTTCATAGCTTGCTTTAATAAAGCCTTTTTTCTCAAGTGTGAGAATATATTTTTCTATTTCTTTTCTTGGCTCCGCTTTGAGTCTTTCCCTTATTCCCTTTTTGGCTTCCTCAGCATATTTTTCGAGCGTCATCATTTTTTTATCCCTCCATCTCTCGCGTCTTTTGCTGCGCCGTAATCCGCTGACGGTTTTACGCTCTTTACAAAGTCCTTTAACTCTGATTGAAGAAATTCCGACTTTCGGGCACTCATTTTAGGGAAGCTTTTTGCCGCAGTTATTACAAAATTTGTATTCTGCTCTCATCTCAGCGCCGCAGTAGGGACAATATCTTCCCTGCTTTTCCTTTTGAGATACTCCTGAACTGTCGTATTTTCTCGAAGAATATTTCACGTTCAACGGATCCGGTTCCTCGCTGTCGTCTGTAATATCAAAGCTTGAATATCTATTTTCGGAGGTCGCGTTTTTGAAATTGTATACCGCCTGAACAACGGCAATTGCAACGAATATCAAACCAAATACTGCAAACAGTCCGCCCCCCATCGACGCTGCCATCACTGTCCAAAATACACCGAATAAACCGACAAGCACACACATCACACCGCTCATTGCAGATGGACCTCTGCCCGGTTTTATACTCTTCATAAGCTCCTCCTGATGGGTTATGTAAAATATAACGATTATTCAGCAGAATCTTCTGAGAACAACGCGTCACTGTTGATAATCGGAAGCACCGTTTCTCCTCCGACAATACCCGGAAGCTTTCCATCCCATTTCTGCGTATAGTAATACTCAATTAATTCCTTTGTCAGAGTTTCACTGAGCTTCTTGTTCATTTCTGCTTCCTTTTCTCCTGCATACTTGGCGGCATCAGCCTGTATCTTGGCAACCGCGGCATCCGCATCTGCCTGTATCTGCTGCTTCTTTGCCTGCGCCTCCGCCTCAAGGAGCATCTGTGCCTGTTCTATTTGCGCCTTCAGCTTCATTTGCTCCGCAACCTGTTTTTCCTCTACTGCTGCTGTAAAAGCATCTGAAAAATCCATATCCTCTATTGCGGTGTTTATCACAATAATATTATAAACGCTCATTTCCTTTTCAAGCTTCTCTGTAATTTTCTCGGAAAGCTCCTCTCGTGAAGCAATCAGACTTTCGGCATTATAGTTTGAAATAACAGATTTTACACATTCCATGATTCTGGGCTGCATTACCGTTTCATAATAATTGCCCCCGATTGTTTTATATATAGTCTGAGCATTGTTTTTTTCAATTTGATAGTTAATCGTATAAACGATCGTCACTTCCTGAATATCGCTTGTATAGCATATCATTTCAAGAGAAGCCTTTTGCGCCCGATTATCCATCGCTACTACCTTCATAAACGGATTTTTAGCATGAAGTCCCGCCTCAAGAGTTCCGTCCTGAACATCTCCGAAAAGCGTCATAATTCCGGTATGACCGGTCGGCACCGTCGCAAAAACCGACGGAAGAATCAGAAAAAGTGCGAGTAAAGATAAAAACTGCTTTCCGTTTACACTCCAACCGCCTTTCCGCTGAAAACCAAGGGCAACAAAAAGTATTACTCCCACAATAAGCGCAAACAAAATCCATTCCATAATAATTCGTTCCTTTCAAAATAATGATTCCGGGATAGTACCATAGCCATATCCCACCGCAAATTAAGACAATACCGCTGGGTTCTGATAGTACAGGTGTGCAATCGCATTTTTCGTCAGACGATATCAATTGGGGAGGCAAAAGCGGCTCCTTTGCCGGCAAAATTTGTGATATATGACGGAAAATGGACAAACAGAAAGCCGTCCGTCATAGCGCAAGTCGTGAACTATGCGGTGTTACCTTAAACAATCACTATGCGGTAATAAGATTATATCACGCAATCATTGGATTGTCAATAGCAATTTTATATTTAAGGCAATACCGCTCAATGATTGTTATGCAGCTGCGCCGCCGGATTTTTCGTCAGACGATACAAATTGAGGAAGCAAGAGTAACTCCTCTGCCGACGAAATTTGTGAAGTATGACGGA
>USPP01000031.1 GCA_900556615.1 uncultured Eubacteriales bacterium | reverse complement strand
GGAAGGGAATTTGTAGATGTGATAACTTCGTATGCTTTTTCAAAATCTCCTTTTGCAACTTCAGCTATAAATTCAGGAATTCTAACTCCAACGGGGCATCCTGAAACGCATGGCTTATGCTTGCAGTTTAAGCAGCGTGAAGCCTCTTCCATTGCCATTTCTTTAGTATATCCAAGTGTTACTTCTTCAAAGTTTCTTGCTCTGACTTTCGGATCCTGTTCAGGCATAGTAACTTTTTCTAATGCCATATTTGCCATTGTAACTTTTTCCTCCTGTTTATTTTATGTTGTTCATCATGCGGCAGTCATGTTCCTGCTCTCTGTATGTAGAATTTCTTTTCATAAGTTCATCGAAGTCGACTTGGTGACCGTCAAAGTCAGGACCGTCAACACAGGCAAATTTCATTTCCCCGCCGACCGAAACACGGCATCCTCCGCACATTCCGGTTCCATCTATCATAATCGGGTTCATACTTACCACAGTTTTTATTCCGTATTCTTTTGTAAGCTTACATACAAATTTCATCATAATAGGAGGTCCAATTACAATAACGATATCATATTCGGCTCCACAATCTATCAGCGCTTTGAGGCCGTCGGTTACAAGTCCCTTATTTCCGTTTGAACCGTCATCTGTCAGAACAGTAAGTCTGTCGCAAGCCGCTCTCATTTCTTCCTCAAGAATTATAATATCTTTGTTTCTGAAACCGGCAACTATATCTACCGAAGCTCCGTTATCATGCAGATATTTTGCCTGAGGATAAGCAATTGCACAGCCTAATCCACCGCCGACCACCGCCGCTTTTTTTATTCCGTCAAGCTCTGATGCCCTTCCGAGAGGTCCAACTATATCGCATATATATCCGCCCTGCGGTAATTCTGCAAGCTTCATCGTTGATGCGCCGACCGCTTGAAAAATCACGGTTACCGTACCTTCTCTCAGGTCATAACCTGCTATGGTAAGAGGAATACGTTCCCCCTTTTCATCACCCCTGATAATTACAAACTGCCCCGGTCTTGCCTTTCCGGCAATCTTAGGAGCTTCTACCGTCATTGAAACGGTATTTTGATTTAATTGTTTCTTTTCTTTGATTAAAAACATCTGCTATTCCTTTCAAAAATCTTCAGTTGTTAAGATAATCTGTATATGGTATTATATCCGCATCGGTATAGTATGCCTTAAAAATAGTTTCATATTCATAGCCGAGATCACCAAGGTCTTTTATTCCCCACTGACTCAGCCCTACGCCGTGTCCCCAACCTCGTCCGATAAACACAAAGGTTCCGTCGCTTCCTTCTGCGGTCAGCGTTTCCGTTTCAGCAATTGCGTCAAGATTCAGAATATCGGGAAGCACTTCGCCGTTAACTCCCAATACCGTAGGATAATACTGACTATCAAGAGAATGTGACATATTGAAATCTACGGTTCCGTTAGCGGTAGCAACATGCTCAGAATTACTGTCAACAAAATTTTTCAGCCCCTCGGCTGTCAAAATCGAGAAGGTTTGTCTTCCATAGATAATATGATCGAACGGATTCGTTTTCACCGAAACGCCCGCGGCAGGCTCGGTGCTTGAGGCACCGAATCCCATCATAGTATAATTAGTTCGAGTCACCTTTTCTCCCGCCTTGGCTACAACGAAATTCCCGCTTTTTAAGTAGGGGGAAAGGGCTGATTTTACTTTACTGATTTTAGAAATTTTAAGTGAATTTCCGGATGAATCATAAAAGGTAACTGCATAAACATAAGTGGAATTGGTTGCATATGTAATATCTATCTTTGTGACGGCGCTCTTAAGTGCTGTATATCCTTTTCCCACAAGCGTCTGATATATCTGAGTCCCTGTAGCGGAGGAAGTCCAGCTTCCGTTTCCATATTTAGTATATTGCTCCCATGGAGTAGCGATCGCCTTCAGATAACCATAATAACTTTGATTACTGCCCCAAACCTCTGATACATTCGCAGTGCATCCGCCGGTACTTGATGAATAATAGGTTTCACATATTCTTCCGTTGTAAACGGCAATCAGCCCTCTTGTTTCTTCAACGGCCTGCCTTACGCGGGCGTTTGTCGATCCAAAACCCTTGTATACCTGACAGTTGGCTGTACAGCACAAATCAGCATTGTAAGAGGATTTGTGACGTCCGAGATGAGAAATTGCATAAGACCTTACAGCTATTGCAAAGGCTTTCTGCGTCTCAAGCGGCCATGTGTTTCCGATTTCGTACGGAATAACTCCGGCAATATACGTTTCAACAGGCAGGACATTTATGACCTTTATTCCGTAACTGCCATCGGAATTATACACAGAACATTCCAGGACATCATCGTATGTCAAAAGACTTCCGCCTTTATATCCTTTTATATACGAATAGCTTTGATCTTGAATTTGAAGAGCTTTTACTCCCATGAAAGAGGTTTCGGATGAGTCGTCGAAAATCCATACGATACTGTCGGTTGATGAATCAACAGCCATAACAGCTGTATCGGAAGGAGAGGAAACGACTGCCGCGCGTACAGCTTCAATAAAAGCTGATGACGCGCTTGATTGTGCAACGGTTTCCGCAGAGGAGTCTTCGAATTGGCTTTCGGAATCAACCGAGACCGCGCTATCGTCAGCTGTAGGAGTTAATGCAGATATAACTTCAGAAAGAACTGACGATGCCTGACTTGAATCGGAAAACTGTCCTATCATTATATATTTTACGCCGTCGTAATATCCCGGAAAAACATGATATTGCGGCAAAGCTTCGACAACCTCTGGAAAATAATTAAAAACTTCTTCGCTTTCACACTTAATTTTTATGTGATATGCTCCTATCGTAACGTCTGAGGAATTTGCTGCGAGAGCATATTCACTGCCGGAGCGAACAAGATTTCTGTCGCAGGTAATACTGAGGGCGGTTGTATCGGTAGTTGTGATTTCGGTAAAGGTGTTTTCCGAATCATTATAACCAAGAGAAAAGCCATAATCGGTTACGGTTTTAAAATTAACCGTAACCGACGAGCCGTAAATTAAAGCAATTCTGACCTGCAAGTCATCGGATGATGCAGCGGAAACCGCTTCTACTCTTGAATTTGCAAAAAGGAAAACCATCGCATAATAGCATGTCCCCGCTAACATAGTCAGCGTCAAAACGATTACGATCAACCTTGTCCAAAATCTTGTGTCAAGACGAAGCTTCTTCTTTTTGCGCGAGTTTTGGTTTGACTTAACCTGTGATATTGTACTCACCCCTTACCAATATATTTGCAGTATCGGAAGTAACGGTAAAACCTCTACCGTCACCTTTCGGTATTACTAAATAATGATTAACAGGAATAGCTGCTCCGTTTTTCACAACCGATCCTGATGTGAGATCGCTTAATCCTGCCCCGGCATTTATATTTGCTGCGGAGGTTATAACGGCAGCTGATACCCCGTCAAGTAAAATTACTTCACAACAGGAATCCGCCATCAGCGTTTGTCCCTGACTGAGTGACAAATAAGTGTAAGAGCCAGATGAAGCGATGCTTATATCGGATATTTTTACATATTCTGCCTCGACTTTTGCCATAATTTGTGACGCAATCTCGGGAGCAAGAATGTCGTTTACATAGCTGAGAGAAACAAGCGGGTCATCGTGCGAAGAATAAACTCCGTCAGCGGAAACACAGAGAGTAAGAGCCGCCAACATAAAAACAAATACTGTCGTGAGCTTTGAAAATCTTTTCATTTTGATTTCCGTCCTTTCAAGCCGTTTTGTTCCGCAGCAAAGAGACTTCGGAATCCTGATGATAAAACATTATAACATAATATGATTATAATATCAACTGTCAAATTGAAAAAAACATATTATCGCAAAAAATTTTAAAACGGAAATTTTTTCTTCTCCTCATCAGACAATACAACACCGGAAGCAGGGAGCTTATTTTTACGATATTTTCTTGTATCTGCAAGATATTTTTCCGGTTCTGTATCGGCAAATATAAGATTGCTTCCCTTTTTCAGCGTTATGACAGAAACGCCCTGAGAAGTTCTTGTTGCTTTTTCCGGAACAAGCGATAAGGAAATAATCGCGGCTTTTTTCTGATCACTGACCAAAAGGACATCCCTGTCCTCATTGGAAGAAAACAGTACCCCGATCGGAGCACATGATGCGGAATAAGCGTTAGTCAGCTTTTTGCGATTTGTCTTTGTTTCATATATCGATATTGGTATTCTGACTCCCTTGCCGTTTTCAAAAAATACAGCGGCATATCCGGCAGAAGAATAATCCGATACCGACTTCATCGCTATGGCACGCTCTCCTTCATCGAACCCGAGCTTAGCCGGAATATATTCGCCAAGCTGCGAAGCTTTCACTGTATCAAAATCGCTTGCCTTTGCCTTATACACCTGTGCTTTATCGGAAAAGAATAATAGCTCGTCGCTGTTTGAAGCATCAGCACATGTGAGAACGCTGTCGCCCTCCTTTAGCTTTTGTTCGTCATTTCCACGATAAGAAAGCAAAGTAATTTTCTTAAAATAACCTTCTTTTGTGAATATAAGCTTTACATTATAGTTTTCGATGTCATCTTCTTTATATTCAATTATATCCTCTGCTCCGATGAGCTGAGTAAGCCTCGGTTTTCCGTATTTTTGTTTTATTTCGCGAAGCTGTGCAGCAATGATATTCTTTATTCTTGTATCGGAACCGATGGTTTGTTCAAGCTCGGCAATTTCTTTTTGAAGGCTTTCTATTTCCTTTATCCGGCTGATGATATATTCTCGATTTAGGTTTCTGAGCTTTATTTCGGCAATATATTCTGCTTGTATTTGATCGATTCCGAATCCGGTCATAAGATTCGGTACCACATCCTTCTCAAGCGCAGTCTCTCGGACAATTTTGATTGCCTTGTCAATATCCAGAAGAATTTTTCCGAGTCCGAGAAGCAGGTGAAGCTTCTCCTTCTTTTTATTTAAATCAAATGTAAGCTCATGACGTACCGAATTCGTGCGAAACTTGATCCATTCGCCGAGAATTTCTTTCACCCCGAGAGTTTTCGGAGTTCCATCGATAAGTATATTAAAATTGCATTCAAAGGAATCCTCAAGCGAGGTCATACCGAAAAGCTTTGTCATCAATCTGTCAGGATCGACGCCTCTGCGTAAATCTATCGTAAGCTTGAATCCGTTCAAGTCGATTTCGTCACGGACATCGGTTATTTCCTTAAGCTTGCCTTCCTTGATATACTGCGTAATTTTTTTTATAATCGCTTCAATAGTCGTCGAATACGGTATTTGAAGAACATCGATACAGTTAGCGTCCTTATCATATGTATACCTTGCCCTTACTTTTACGGATCCGCGTCCCGTCCGAAAAATATCCTTATACCGTTCCCTGTCGTATATCATATTTCCGCCGCTCGGAAAATCGGGAGCGCGTATAATATCAACAAGACGATCAATATCGGTATCGGGATTTTTTAAGAGTTGTATTGTCCCGTCACAAATTTCAGCGAGATTGAAGGAGCATATGGAACAAGCCATTCCCACTGCAACCCCGAGATTCGGAGAAACGAGCACGTTGGGAAACGCAGTAGGCAGCAAAACCGGCTCCTGCATCGAATTATCGTAGTTATCACAAAATTCCACAGCATCTTTGTCAATTCCGCCAAAAATCTCATTACAAAGCTTGTCCAGCTTACATTCTGTATAACGCGGAGCGGCATAGTCCATATCAGAGCTGTAATGCTTTCCAAAGCTTCCTTTGGAGTCGATAAAAGGGTGCAAAAGAGCCTCGTTTCCCCTTGTCAAACGCACCAAAGTCGCATAGATTGCCTGATCGCCGTGGGGATTGAGCTTCATCGTCTGACCGACAACATTTGCTGATTTCGTTTTTGCGCCTGTGAGAAGTCCCATTTTATACATCGTATATAACAGCTTACGGTGGGAAGGCTTGAATCCGTCGATCGCCGGAATCGCTCTTGAAACGATTACGCTCATTGCATAGGGCATAAAATTTTTTTCAATTGTCTCGGTGATCGGCTGTTGAACAACCTCTGCCACTGCGGAAAAATCGGTAGGCTGAGCTTTTGCCGTATTCTTCTTTCTTGCCATTTTAGCTTTCCTTTACCATTTATGATTTGATTGTATCAAAGCTTCCTTATGTTAAATCCAGATGCTTTGATAAGCCTGTTGAATACCGCAAGACCTATTCCTGCCTTTGACGGCATACGTGCGTAAATTATGTCTATGTCGTGTATCTGATCAAATTTTCTCAGACAGGAAAACAAATTTTGCGCTTGCTTCAGTGAATCATGAATCGGACCGCATGAGAAGACATACTTTCCCAATATATGGGGTAGATCCTCATCAAAACAAATTACACCGCGTTTTTCTCTGCATGACAAAAATTCATACACCGCTTCATCGCTTCCTTCAAGAATAGTAAGAGGACACTCAGGAGCATAATGTCGGTACTTCATCCCGGGAGCAAGAGGAACTCCGTCAAATTTTTCGGTAACAGCTTTATCAATCGTTAACTTATCGCAAAACAAAGAGAGCATTTCCGCGGTTACAGCGCCGGGGCGAAGAAGTATGATTTCATTTCCGTTCAATTTGATAATCGTAGACTCCACACCGAAGTCGCAGTTTCCTCCGTCGATAAGAGCGTCAGCGCGCCCGTCCAAGTCATGCTCTATATGTGAAAATTCGGTAGGGCTCGGCTTACCGGACAGATTGGCAGAAGGAGCGGCAATCGGTACCCCTGACAATTTTATAAGTTCATTTGCAATCTTGTGAGAAGGAACTCTGATTCCGACGGAATCAAGACCTCCGGTCACACTGTCAGGAATATTTGATTTTTTCGGAAGTATTACAGTAAGAGGTCCCGGCATAAAAGCGTCTGCAATTTGATAAAACAAATCGTTTGTATAACAGTACTTGCCGGCATCCTGAACTTTAGCAAGATGCACTATAAGAGGATTATCGGAAGGTCTCCCTTTTGCAGCATATATTTTTCCCGCCGCGAGAGGATCAAGTGCATTTCCGCCGAGACCGTAAACCGTCTCGGTAGGAAATGCAACAATTCCACCGTTTTTGATAATTTCTGCAGCAGGAATCAGTGAAGTACTTCCTGTATATTTAATTTTCAGTGTATTCATTTTTCTTCTGTCTTTTTTAATTTTTCAGCGGCATCTACCGTTGCCAGTGCATCGATCAAATCTCCGATATTTCCGTCAAGAAAGCTGTCAAGGCTATAGGAGGAATACCCGATGCGGTGATCTGTCATACGGCTTTGAGGATAATTATAGGTTCTGATTTTTTCACTGCGATCTCCGGTTCCGACCTGGGAACGGCGCTCCGCAGCGATTTTGCTATCCTGTTCAGAGCGTTTTATATCAAACAGCTTTGAGCGAAGAATCTTCATTGCCCTGTCTCGATTTTTATATTGTGAACGTTCATCCTGGCACTCAACAACGATTCCTGTCGGCTTATGAAGTATCCTTATTGCGGACTCTGTCTTATTGATATGCTGCCCGCCGGCGCCCGAACTTTTAATTGTCTCTATCTTCAGATCATTGGGATCTATATCGATTTCGACCTCTTCGGCTTCCGGCAGAACCGCAACCGTAACAGTCGATGTGTGTATTCTTCCCTGCGATTCGGTTTCGGGAACCCTTTGAACACGATGAACACCACTTTCATATTTGAACCGGGAATAGGCGCCTTCGCCCTCGATAATAAAGGAAATTTCCCGGTAACCGCCAAGCTCAGTTCCGTTTGCGCTTACAATATCAATTCTATATCCCTGATTCGCGGAATACATAGAATACATTCTGAATAATGACGCTGCAAAGAGCGCTGCCTCTTCCCCTCCCGCTCCGGCCCTGATTTCTACAATAACATTTTTATTATCATTCGGGTCACGAGGAATCAAAAGAATCGTAAGCTCGGAATACAAGAGTTCCCGTCTCGCTTTGGTCTCTTTCAACTCGTCCGAGGCAAGTCGGCAAAGCTCTGCGTCGCTTTCGGAAGACAATATTTTCTCAGCCTCAGAAATGCGTTTCTCGGCCTCAAGATATTCACGATATTTTAAAACTATGGGAGTAAGGCGCTTATATTCCTGCATAAGACGCCGAAATTCCGCCTGATCTGCGGCTATTCCCGGCTGAGAAAGCTTTTCCGAAACGCTTTCATAATAAAGTTCGGCTTCTTTTAGTTTCATCAACATATTATCATTATCCGATAAATGCGCAGAATGCCTTATAGGTCATATATAAATCAAGCTTTGAAACAGCCTCGTACGGAGCATGCATGGAGATAACCGGAACGCCGACATCAATTGTATCAATATTCATATTGGCAATATATTTGGCAACGGTTCCGCCTCCTCCCTGATCAACCTTACCCAACTCCGCCATCTGCCATACAACGGCGTTTTTATTGAGCATATTTCTCACATATGCGGTAAATTCAGATGTTGCGTCAGAGGTTCCGCTTTTTCCGCGTGCACCTGTAAATTTTGAGAGAACTACGCCTCGGTTGGCATAGCAAGCATTTCTCTTTTCAAGAACCTCCGGATAATTCGGATCAAAAGCTGCATTCACGTCTGCCGAAAGGCATTTTGAATTGGCTTTAACGATTCTGTAATTTGCATTTTTCGCTTCGCATACTTCCCAAAGAATATCGGAAAAAAGCTCCCCCTGCATACCGGTTACACCGTCGCTTCCCGTTTCTTCTTTATCGGCAAGGACTGCGAAAACAGTCTTTGAAGTATCAATCGAATCAAAAAGCGCCGTTATTTCGGGATAAGCACAGACGCGGTCGTCATGGCCGTAGGCGCCGATGAGGCTGCGGTCAAAGCCGATATCCGAAACTCTCGATGCGGGAACGAGCTCCAGCTCTGCGGAAAGGAAGTCGGATTCGGTGATACCGTATTTCTCATTGAGAAGTTTCAGAATATTGAGCTTCACGAGGTCGCTGCCCTCGTCGCTTCTGAAAGGCATGCTGCCGATAAGAACATTGAGCTCTTCGCCCTTGATGACCTGCGAAGCCTTGCGCTCGCCCATGGTGCTGTCAAGATGCGGGAGCAGGTCGCTGATAACGAACTGCGGCTCGCCCTCTTTGTCGCCGATAGAAACAGTTATCTTCTCGCCGTCCGCCTTGATGATAACGCCGTGGAGCGAAAGCGGGACTGTCGGCCACTGATATTTCTTTATACCGCCGTAGTAGTGAGTCTTGAAGAGCGCAATCTCGCAATCCTCATACATGGGGTTGGGTTTGACATCGAGACGGGGCGAGTCGATATGCGCCGCCGCGATCTTGACTCCGTCGCTCAGCGGGCGTGTGCCGAAAACGGCGAGGATAATCGCCTTTTCTTTTACATTGAACCAGACCTTGTCGCCCGCCGAATACTTCTTCGACGAGTCGAACTTCTCGAAGCCGCGCGCCTCGGCGAGCTTCTGCGAAAACGCGGTTATCTCGCGCTCGGTTCTGTTGTCGCTGAGGAAGGTTTTGTATCCCTCGCACCACTCAAACGCCGCGGAAATTTCATCGTCGCTCATTCTCAGCGCGGCGTGCTTAGGCTGAGCAAACAGCTTTTCTCTGAGCTCCTGCGCCGGATTTTTTTCGTCCTTCATTTTATATTCCTCCTATCTTGATTTGTAAAGGGAATTATATATATTCACAGCGCGCATCACTTTGCGCACATAGTGAGCCGTTTCGGGAATCGGAATATCTTTAAGATTCACGCCGTCGGGCGATATATTCTCGTCCTTGAGCCACGAATTGACCCTGCCGCGCCCCGCATGATAGGCGGCTACGGCAGTCTCGGCAGAGTTGAATTCATCGAGCAAAAGCCCGAGAAAAAGCGCGCCGTATCTTATCGCAGTCTCCGGGTCGGAAAGCGCATCGTCACTCAAAGTTTCACCTGTCTTTGTCTGAAGCCAATGAAAAGTCTCGGGCGTTATCTGAG
>USPP01000030.1 GCA_900556615.1 uncultured Eubacteriales bacterium | reverse complement strand
TACAAGCAATAGCGGCTCCTATTGCGTTATTTTTTGTGACGAATGTCGGAAAATAGGCAAGTAGCTGTGCTGTCAAGGCGTTAGTTGGTAATTGTGCGGTATTGCCTTAAATATTTCTGAAAGCATTCAAGCATCTTCCTGCAAAAGCACTTGCTCTCCAAATTTTACATCGAGAAGATGCGCAAAACTTACCGGATCTGTTTCCGCAAGCCAGATATAACTGATGCTTCACGCATTTTTTAATGACAGAACAGCCCTCCGAGTCCAATATGCAGACCGGCATCAGACAGAAAATTTTTCATTAGTCATATCCGCCCTCTGCTTCAGGCAACGATTTATATTCATCAGAGTAAATCATCACATTAGATAAATAGTCCGCAGCCATAATAAACCGTGCTGCTTCGTCATTCTCAGCTATATACGCTCGCGCAGTCTCATCACCGAATACCGCATATGCTTTCCCGCTTGCCGTAAATTGAATTGAATAGCGAATAAGCGGAGAAATATCTACCATTGTGTTATCATTTGTCAACTGCGCAGAGGTCATCTCCTTCGTTATCATATCCATACAAAGCAACTTCAGCTTTGAATATATCTCCTCCATCGGAAGATTCTCAGCATCGATTCCTGCTGCTGCAATTCCATCAGCGACAAGATCCTTTTGAATAAAGCCCTCGCGGGTATCAAGAATATTCTTCCGCCCTTCGATAATCCACATTTCAAAACGAACAGAAAAATCCTCCGGCATTTCCTTTGGAAGCGATGTATTCATTTTCTGCACCGCTGTATATGCTTGACAAAGAGAAATAAGAGTATTGGCGTCGCCTCCCGTCACAATAAACCCTTTTCCCTCATGCTCATAATAACATTCCCTGTCGCGGAATCGGGTTTGAATTCGATATACCTTATCGCCCAGCTTTAAAGTATAATTAAATCCGCAATCCCAAAGCTCTGACTCCGTCTGTCAGGAAAACAGTCGTACAAGCATTTCAATATCATCTTTTCCGAGAGAGATACCTCCTGTATAATAACCGCTGTCTCCTTCTTCCGTCACCGCTTCCGATCCGCAATACTGCAAGATCGCCGTTCCGGAATCGGCAGTATATTCCCCAAAAATTCTGTCAAGCATTATTCTGTCTTCGCTCAGCATCTCATACCATTGTTTATCTTCATCGGTACGAATGTATTTTCCGAAAAAATAAACGACTTTTTGCTTTCCGGAAGAATCGGACAGAACGATTACCCAAGTCATTCCCGTCATCTGATTCACTTCAGCGCTCTCAGCTTTTGTCAACTTCAAAGTCATGAGGGTTTCATACAGCTTTTTGATTTCTGCTTTATCTTCTAAAACTGTGGAATATCCCTCTGGAAGCGATGATATGGATACCGTAACCGGTTTTTTTTCTGCGCCAAGCTTCAGTACAGTTTCGGCAGGAATTCGATTCTTTTTGGAAATGCATCCGAAAAGGATAAATAAAAGCGATGAAATGATTAAAATAAAATATAACTTTTTCATTGATCATATTCCTCCGCCAATTCACAGGCATTCAGCATTATTTTACAGATGAACACGTAATTTTTATAAACCTTCAAAACGACAATAGACTATACAAAACTTTTTCTCAAAGAATATTGAATACCACATTCGACATTTTCATTGTAGCATAAATGAATATTTTTGTCAACACTGTTATAATATTCATTACTAAAGCACAACATATATGTCTTGAATGTAAATAAATAAAAAATTATCGATAAAATTTTATCAGATGTATTGACACAATGAAAAAAATGGTATATAATCTACCTCGGACGGGGCATAATACATTAAGCATACTCCGCAGTAAAAATTCAAGGAGGTCATACGATATGGCAAGATTTACTCTCCCCCGTGATTTGTATCATGGAAAGGGAGCACTGGAGGCTCTTAAAACGTTTGAAGGAAAGCGCGCGATCATCTGCGTGGGCGGAAGCTCTATGAGAAAATTCGGTTTTTTGGATAAGGCGGAAGCTTATCTGAAAGAAGCCGGCATGGAAATTGCGCTCATTGAAGGAATCGAACCAGATCCCTCTGTCGAGACAGTTATGAAGGGCGCGGAAAAAATGATTGAATTCCAACCCGATTGGATTATCGCAATGGGCGGCGGATCTCCGATTGATGCCGCTAAAGCCATGTGGATAAAATACGAATATCCGGAGGTTACCTTTGAGGATATGTGCAAAGTATTCGGTCTTCCCAAGCTCCGTAAGAAAGCACATTTCTGCGCAATTTCTTCTACATCCGGTACTGCTACCGAGGTAACAGCTTTCTCCATTATCACCGATTATGCCAAGGGCATTAAATATCCTATCGCGGATTTCGAGATTACTCCCGACGTGGCAATCGTTGACCCCGACTTGGCTGAAACCATGCCAAAGAAGCTTGTAGCTCATACAGGTATGGATGCTATGACACATGCAATTGAGGCTTATGTTTCGACCGCTAACTGTGATTTCACGGATCCCCTTGCACTTCACGCTATACGCATGATTGAGAACGATCTTGTTGATTCCTATAACGGAGATATGTCAAAACGTGATTCCATGCATAATGCCCAATGCCTCGCCGGAATGGCATTCTCAAACGCGCTGCTCGGAATCGTTCACTCTATGGCTCATAAGACCGGAGCCGCTTTCGATGATTACGGAGCGCATATTATACACGGCGCTGCCAATGCGATGTATCTTCCCAAAGTAATTGCATTTAATGCAAAGAACGAAACGGCTAAAAAACGCTATGGCGTAATAGCGGATTTCATGGGACTTGGCGGAAAAAACGATGATGAAAAAGTCAATCTCCTTATTGCCTATCTGCGCAAAATGAACGATGACCTTAACATCCCGCATTGCATAAAGAATTACGGCGCTGACAGCTATCCTACCGAAAACGGTTTTGTACCGGAGGATGTCTTCCTTTCACGTCTGCCGGAAATTGCAAAAAACGCCATAGGAGACGCTTGCACCGGTTCTAACCCGAGAATTCCTTCTCAAGAAGAAATGGAAAAGCTTCTGAAATGTTGCTATTATGATACGGAAGTAAACTTTTAATCTTTAATAAGTAAAAAACAACGGGCTGCGGTATTTTCACCGTCAGCCCGTTGCTTTTATGAACGACTTTCGAAGCCTTGAAGAAGTTCAAGCAGCCTTGAGGCATGAATTGCCTCATCCTCTGCATATTCTGCAAAAAGCACCGCCAGCTCCCTATTGCTTTTCTGCATCTCATTTGCATAATTCTGATAGTCTCTGACCAGTTCCGTAGAGTTTTGCCATGCTCTTAAAATACGATCACGGTCGTTAATCACAAAACCGTTTTTATTATCCATACCAATTTCCTCCGGCAATTTATTTTTATTTATTGTCATCAGAAACTTCGTTTCTTATTCATAAATGCTATATTTTCTCCAAACGCTCCCGACTTCTGTCGATTTTTCTCCATTTCTTTTCGATATCAGATATTACAGATTGATCTGCTTCCAAGTCAAAACCTGAGACTATCCTCATAAATGTGAAAACCTCCATTTGTAGCAGAGGCATCAAGCTTTTCGACGGCTTTCACCCTACCGGGAGCTTACCTTTATAGCACCGGACAAGCCATCGGTTTGGTCGGCGGTTTTTATGACTAAAGTTAAGGCAATACCGCCGGGTACATAGCTAACGCCTTTATTGCGCATTTGCTTGCATCTTTTCCGTCATATTTCACAAATTTCGTCGGCAGAGGAGTCACTCTTGCCTCCTCAACTTGTATTGTCTGACGAAAAATCCAGCGGCGCAACTGCACAACAATCATGGTACGGTATTGTCTTAATCTGTTTTATTAGACTTTGCAACTTTTATCATAGCCACAACTACGATGACAGCTGCAATTGTCGCTACAGCAATCAAAGTAATTGCGATTAAATTGGTATTCTTCTCCTCAGGATCAATAATGTCGCTTGTATCTGTAGAATCATCGTTCGTTCCCGATGTAATCGAAGCCTTATTATCGGTTTCTGTTCCGGAACCCATCGACGTGGTGCTCTCCGGTTGTGACTCTATGTCGGAAGAACTTGTTGCAGGAGCATTTATTTTTTCGGCTGCGGAAAAATCAAAAGAATAAAACCGTACCCAATCAATAAAACTGCTATTATTTAGAAAATAGATACAGACATATATTTCACTTTTACCATTTACATATTCATCAAGCTTCCATGTGTGATTTTTCTTTCCGACCATACCACTTGCACCGTCAGCAGGTGTATCGCTTTCAAAATCAAAATCATCGGTTGATTTTACATAGATACCGAATTCATTTCCGGCAAGCGGGGCACCGTCCACCTCCCAATCATTTACACTTGCATATGATTTAATTGTCAGCGAAGAAAGAAGCTTTCCCTCATCCGCACATATCTTATATATGAGATACGAAGGCGCTCCATTGTTCTTTGCCACAAGAATATTCCCCTCCGCATTAAATTCAGCAATCTATTACATCGGCGTCTGCATTACGGATATCACATCCTATCATAAGCGGTGAACCGAGCAGTGCCCACAAAGCAAAATGTGTACGGTACTGAACAAAAGAACTCGGCGTTAAACCGACATTTCCCTTTCCGTTCATTCCGACAACAAGCATATCCATGTCATTAAAACAGCCTAAACCATTGTATTTTTGTATATCAAGCTGTTCCTTGGCTCTCATTTTTATAGATTCCCACGAATCGAAAACGTCATGCGTCGAACGCCACATATGAGCGCCTGTTGTCTTTATCCAGGATTTTGTATCGTCATTTCCCCATGAGCAAGCGGAAAAGAGAATATCCCGTCCGCAGTTAGCAAGAGCAAGCCCCATTCTGCGATATAGAAGCTCCCCTCTCTCAAATGTCGGCTTAAAACAATAATCGTATTTAAGGAAATCAACTCCCCATTCTGCAAAAGTCTCGGCATCAAGAAACTCGTATTCATAGCTTCCGGGATATTGAGCGCAGGTCATGGTTCCCGCACACGAATATATACCGAATTTTAATCCCTTATCATGAACATAATCGCTCACAGCTTTAATTCCATTAGGAAATTTATCGGGATTCGGAATCAGCCTTCCGTCTTTACCGCGTTCACGCAATGCCCAGGTATCGTCAATTACAAGATATTGATATCCGGAATCACGAAGTCCTGTTTTAACGAGTGCATCAGCTGCCTCCCTCAACGTTACTTCGCTTATATTTTTTCCGAAAGTATTCCATGAATTCCAGCCCATTGGTGGAGTTAATTGTATCATTTGGTCTCATCCTTTCCTCTGCATCTTTTGCATATATATCCAAAATAATTTTATCATATTTTCATTTAATAAACAACTCCATATTGTGACATAGAATTCTTAATTTGTTGCCCGAATATATAATTAAGTCCCTATATAAAAAAGGCGCCAAAAGCTACTGACGCCTTGATTTCCGAATATCTGTTCAATGAATATTAAATCTCAACACCTAAGTTTAAGGTAATACCGCCGGGTTCTGATGGTACAGATGCGCAGTCATGTGTTGTCAAACGATACAAATTGAAAAGGCAAGATTAGCTCCTCTGCCGACAAAATTTGTGAAGTGTGGCGAGAAATGAACAAGCGGATATGCCATCAAGGCGCAAGCCGTGAACCCAGCAGTATTGCCTTAAACCTTTCTACAAAACAAAGCTTTCTTTCCCGTCCGGAATAAATTTTTCAAAAATAAACGCTGAAAAATATTTTTGTGCCGACTTAACCTCATCCTCGCTGCGCAGCGTCCAGCAAAATTTCTCGGCCCCCAAAATGCCGCAAAGCCTTAGCGACAGCGAGGTTCCGTATTTATATTCATATGCAATAAAATCCGGTCGTGAAAGACAATTACAAAGCAAATTTCGGAGAAAAAAATGAAGAACACAGCTTCCGGAATGCTTATTCCTTGTAAAACGAGTGGAAAGCTGCCCTCGTATCACCTTCGGTCTATGTTTTCTGAACCAATACACGTAAAGAGGATTAAAGGATTCCACGCAATATATCCCATTATATCTGTCAAGCAGTTCTGCAGCTTTTTCACAAACGGTAATATCGGCATTCTCACCTTTTAATTCCACAATCATAGGGACCTTCGCCGCAACAAGCTCTAATACAGAAGCGAAAGACGGTACCCCGATTTTTTCAAGATCAGAAGCCATAAACGATGAGACCTTTTTGTCAATACCGAATACTCTTTTCAAATCGGAATCATGACATACAACCGCAACGCCGTCAAAAGAAAGCTGTACATCAAGCTCAATACCGAAGCCTTTATCAACCGCCGCCGCAAAAGCCGCAAGAGTATTTTCCGTAATATTTTCCGAATGAAGCCCCCTATGCGCAATATACAGCCCTCGAAACACCGAAGCTTTTGTGCCCCTACCCGGAAAAATAAGAAACAAATACAATAATAACAGAAATAGAAGCAAAAAAAACACCCACATATGTTACATATCTGCGCCGATCTTTTCAAGAATCGACGTTTTCCCTTCCGGCTTGGAATCACCGTGTTTTACAAAAAGCATTGTTACAAAAGACAGAGCTGCGAAAGCGGTAGCATACGGAAAGAGCATTTTATAGCTGATATCAAGCAAATATCCCGACAGAATCGGCGTAATAATCTGAGCCGCCATGGAAAAGGTATAATACAGTCCTGTATACTTCCCAATGCTGCTACCTCTGCTCATTTCTACTACCATAGGATAAGAATTCACGTTTATCGCCGCCCAAGCCACGCCGACAAGTGCAAAGAGAATATTTATTGCGGGATGATAGCTTTTAAAAAAGAAAGCGGAACCGAACATTGCGGTAAGCAGTGCAACGCCTATTAGAATCGTCTTTTTTCTGCCTATTCTGCCGGATATAAAACCAATCGGAATATACGATACTGCCGCCGCCGCAAGCGCTACAATAAGACAGTTTGCAAATCCTCCATCCGGAAGTCCCCAATACCATACAACATATTTTGAAAATGCCGTTGTCACAGCATTATATCCCATAAACCAGAAGGCTACAGACAAGAGAAGAAAAATAAGGCTGCGCTTTACCTCAGGACGAAGCCTTTCTCTGCCCTCCCCATTGTTCCCATAATCCATTGAATCGGATAAGCCCAATCTTCTTTCTGCTTCTTCTCGCTCAGAGGTATATCGATTCTCATGTATGAAAAGAAGCAATATTACAAGGCACACAACCATAATGCCTGCCGTAAGTGCAAAGAGCGGTAAAAAGCTTTCGTGTTCAAGACGCAGCACATATGTGTCCGATGTCAAATCCGAAAGGACGTGTGTCTCTCCGCATCCCTCGCAAAAATACTCTGCCGCAGAGCTGCTGCTGATCGCCGTTCTCATTCCGGAGACAGCACAATCAACATAATACTGCGTTTTCATAAGTACCGATACCGATATAAGCACCGCCAGCCCTCCGAAGGTACCCATCAGATTGATAACCGCATTCGCCTTTGAACGAAAGGGCTTAGGCGTGATATCGGGCATAAGAGATACCGCAGGGGAGCGATATATGCTCATGGCAACAAGGGCAGCCAGAAGAACTGAAACAAAAAACACCATATTTTTCATTTCGACAGCTATCGGTATAAGCGTAAAGGCTAACGCACTGAAAAGCGTGCCGAAAATAATATAAGGCATACGCTTTCCGAGTCGCGTTTTTGTTTTATCGGACAACGTGCCGAAAAGAGGAAGCATAAACAGCGCAAAGATATTGTCAAGTGACATAATCCATCCCGAAGCAGTTTCGTTCACTCCGAAATCAAATTTAAGAATAAGGGTAATGATATTATCATAGAGCTGCCAAAATGCACAGATTCCGAAAAAAGCAAAACCGCACAGAAGGGTTCGCTTATAACTGAAAGCACAGCCTTCATCTTTTTCGCCGGATTGTTTCCCAGCCGAAGAACCCATAATAGAATTAAGCTTCATTTTGTTTTTTTTCATGCTCTTCCGAAATAACAGAAGCGTCAGCGCCGCTTCCGTTCTCCGAACAGAGCTTGTCCCTTTCTGTATACGGCGCTTCCGCCTTCTGCTTATCAAAAGCACCGATCATAATTGCACCGTTTCTTACTCTCGGGGCATTGTCGTTCTCCTTCATCGCCTCTATATTTTCCGGGGCTTTTCTCTTTCTGAAGGTTATAAGCTTGGAAAAAATATAATTTACAATAATATTAAAAATCGAAAGCAGGGCTTTGGCAATATATCCGTTTACTCCCATTTCAATAAGTAAAGCATATCCCCCTATATAAACTGCTCCGGTAAACGCTCTCGCAGCAAAAAAAGTAGCAAACTCATAAGCAATTCTCGAAAAACTGCGGCTTCTTGATTCAAAGACGAACAGCTTATTCGTAATAAAAGCAAACACAACGGCGGCAAACCACGCTATCGCATTGGAAAGCGTACCGTTGACACTCAACATCTCATATAGTATTGTATAAACCCCAAAATCAATAATTGTGGTAAGTACGCCGAAAATTCCGTATTTTATCAGTTCGCTGTATTTCCGAGCAAGCTCCGCGCATTGAAAAACAAACGTTTTTGAGGATATTTTCATATGCCTGAAAAATTCATCCGGTTTCATGGTTGTTCACAGCGGGCAATTGTCTCCCGCGTCCTTTCAATTATATAGGTTTATTTTTTCGATCAGATCTTTATATCCGTCGTAGTCATATAACAGATTCAGTGCTTCAAGCAAGGCGTTCGCGCTGATATTGGTAGGAAGTCCGGCGGCTTTACAAAGCCTTTTACGTCTCTCACTACTCCCGTTTCCTCCCGAAAATCCGTCGTCAAACAGATCAGTCTTTGTTATACTGTGCTGTGAAAGAGAGTTTTCTCTCTTTGCTGCATACGGCTTAAAAATTTCTGCAAGCAAATCGCATTCTATTCCCTCTACGCCAAGAAATCCCTCTTTGGAATCCATATGCTTTCTCTTTTCACGCCCTTTTATTTCGGGTATGTAGAGATGAGTAATCTTATTTTTCGGCAGTATGGAATTCAAATAATTCCTTATTACAAGACCGCCGCCGTCACTGTCCGTCAGTACGATAACTCCGTTAGGTGCGGCAAGCCGCTTTATCAGAGCTTTTTTTTCGGAATCGCGAAAAACACCAAACCCGTCTGTGGTAATAATATTTCCTTGAATCACCGATTCAAGCTTGATCTTATCGTATTTTCCTTCAACAATTACGGGACGATCAACCGTTAACTTCTCATTCAAGCTTCTTTCCTCTTTTCTCAGAAACGGTCAACCATATCGATACTGCCGTATTAATAAGCACCAGAATTGCTGTAATGAACAAAGCCATCATTCCCTGATTTGGGGCAATACGCATGGCAAGCGGCATATAGGACCATACCGGAACCGAAAGAATAAGCATGAACATTTCAAAAAAGGCATCCGCGTATATATCGGTCGTTCCGGAGCCGTAAAAACCAAGATAACATAAAAAGCACAGCATAAAGATCACCGCAAAGAACACAGTGGTAAAACGTCTTTTGTATACCACAGCCAATACGGTAGAAGCAAGCGCGGTAAAAAGCGTAAGACATGACATCATGATCGGCACGGCGGAATTGATATTCATCCCCATGCTCTCAACGGCGAGATTATAAACCGCGCTGAGGAGCATTACCGCAAGAGACGGTGCTATCGTAAGCGCCGTTATCAGCTTGTCCTTAAAAGTTTTCTTTACCCGTTCCTTATTAATCTGCATAATTCTTTGCCTTTCATGGTTTATATGTTATAAAGATATCATTCGCTCTGTAAAAGCTTCTTTGATAATAGCTGCAGTATACTATACTTCGGCAAAATCAATCTCCGCCCTATATAAATATAACGCCGAACGTTTCCGCCTGCACAGCGGAGCGTCGGAATACATCCGCTCCCTATCCTCTCATTGCCGCTTCGACAGTAAGTCTGTCAAGAACCCCATAGCTGTCAAGCGGAGTGGATTTGATCCTGA
>USPP01000029.1 GCA_900556615.1 uncultured Eubacteriales bacterium | reverse complement strand
CCGATACCGGAGTATCAGCATTGAAGGGGAGTGCTCCGCTTGCCATCTCATACATCAAAACACCGACCGAGTAAAGATCGCTTCGCTGATCGATGCCTTTGCCGCTTGCCTGCTCCGGACTGATATAGTAAACGGTTCCGATTGCTTTGTCGTCTATTGAAACGGTTTCTGCATTCGGAAGCTTTGCAATTCCGAAATCAGTGACCTTGACCTTTCCGTTTCGCAAAAGGAGGATATTCTGCGGTTTTATATCCCGGTGAATGATTCCCTTGGTATGTGCATGCTGAAGCGCGCTGAGAACCTGCTCGGAATAGCTTAAAACCTCATCGGTGGAAAGGGCGCCCTTTTTTTGCATATAGCTTTTCAGGGTAATTCCTTCGATGCGTTCCATAACAATATATTTGAGATTCCCTTTTACCGAGACGTCAAAAATCTTGACGATATTGGGATGAGATAGCATAGAAACCGCTTTTGATTCATTGATGAATCTCCTAACGGATTGTTCGTCACCGGCAATCTCGTCTTTCAGCATTTTAACGGCAACCTTACGGTTCATGACTATATCTTGTGCTTCAAAGACCACTGCCATTCCGCCGACACCGAGAACTCTGCTAATATGATATCTTTTGTCGAGAAGCTTTCCTACATACTTATCTATTGTATCCATGTCAGAATCAGTTTCCTTTTATACTATCTTTCCGAGAATAACGGTAATATTGTCGATTCCGCCGCTTTCATTTGCGCATTCAATCAGCCTTTCTGCGCAGAGATCCAGCTCTTCCTGCGTATCGGCGTGAATTTCTTCCGCGATCAGGTCATTTCCGACGCAGTTTGTCAGTCCGTCGGAGCATAGCAGAATATAGCCGCCCGGCGAAAGATCGAGGGTGAAGAGATCGGGATTCGATTCTTCCTCATTTCCTATTGAGCGGATAATTATGTTCCTTATAGAAGCGTTTTCAGCCTCTTTGACCGTGAGCTGTCCCATGTCAACAAGATACTGCACATAAGAATGATCACGGGTTATTTGACGCATTTGTCCCGAGTCTACGGAATACATTCTGCTGTCACCGACATTGATGACACAAGCGGTTCCGTTTTTCTCAACTAATGCCGAAACAAGAGTTGTTCCCATTCCGCGGAGCGCATCCTCGGCTTGAGCTTTTTCATATACAGCGGTGTTGGCGGCGGCGACCGCTTTCCGAAGAAGGGAAGCACGGTTGTGATCCTCCGGAATAAAGTTGTCGCTTACATATTTTGTGTAGACGGAACATGCAATTTCGCTCGCCACGTTTCCCCCATTGGCTCCGCCCATGCCATCGCATACCGTGCAGAGATAGCAGTCCTCCGGAAGGGAAATGATACTGTAACTGTCCTGGTTTGTGGCGCGACGTTTTCCAATGTCGCTTTTTCCGCTGAAAAACATTTTTGCCGCAGTGCGGAGCTAAACTTCATTTCAAAAATTTACATTGAAACGAGAGTATGAATGTCCGCTTCCTTTCTTAAATTTATTTTGAGTAAATAATAAATATTGGCAAGGCAGCATAGCCGGATTCACGGCTTGCGCTTTGACGGCATATCTGCTTGTCCCTTTCCCGTCACATTTTAAAAGCTTCGTCGGCAAAGGGGACGCTCCTGTCTCCTCAATTGATATCGTTTTTGATAAAAATATGACTGGTGCATCTTTGCCTCCGGAACACAGCGGTATTGCCTTAAATACCCTGTTCTGCTTTAGTATAGAGCGAATCCTGACCGTTATACCGCAGCTGACCGCAGGAGGCGTTTATGTCAGATCCGAGTCTGCGTCTCACCGTTGCGTTTATCCCAAGCTCTGAAAGACGTTTTTGAAAAGAAAGCACCGCGCCCGGGTTGCTTCTTTGATAGCTTTTTTCCGAGACGCCGTTTAGAGGAATCAGGTTTACATGAATGGGAGTGCCTTTTCCGAGCCCGCTAACAAGACCTTCGGCAAGTCTCTCGGCATGGAGGGAAGAATCGTTTACACCGGAGATGAGGGTATATTCAAAGGATATTCTCCGTCCGGTTTTATTGAAGTAATGACGGCAGGCGGAAAGCAGATCTTCAACACTCCATTTTGCCGTTACCGGCATAAGCTGTTTTCTTTCCTCGGTATTAATGTTGTGTAGAGAGACGGAAAGAGTGATCGGAAGATTTTCTTCCGACAGCTTCATGATGCCGTCAACCACGCCGCATGTTGAAAGGGAAATGTGTCGGTATCCGATGTTGAGCCCATCCGCGGAGTTCACAAGATGAAGAAACTTTATTACATTGTCGTAATTATCAAAGGGTTCTCCGATGCCCATCATGACGATATTGGAAATTCTTTCTCCGGTATCGTTTTGTGCGGCGATCACCTGACCGAGTATCTCGGAGGCGGCAAGATTCCTTTCAAGCCCTCGAAGAGTAGAAGCGCAGAAGCGGCATCCCATGCGGCAGCCTGCCTGACTTGATACGCAGATGGTGTTTCCGTGGTGATACTTCATCACTACGCTTTCGATCAGCTGACCGTCTCGCAGAGCAAAAAGATATTTCACGGTTCCGTCGAGCTTTGAAACAAGCTTTTTCTTTATCTCGGGGAGAAAGATAAAACAGCCGTTTTCGATGAGCTTTTCACGCATTTCTTTCGGAATATTTCCCATTTTATCTATGGAAACTCCCTTGCCTGCCCATTCGTAAAGCTGTTTAGCGCGATACGGAGGATATCCGAGCGACGAGACAATTTCACATATTTCATTGTATGGTGTTTCTAAAAGATCTATACTCATTATTATTGTTCAAAGGTTATTTTATTTCTGTCAGTTTATAGGAAACCGAACCTAACCCGACTCTTTCAAGGCATAAGGGCTGCATATACGGATCTTTTCCGTGAAGCCGCTCAAAAAGATGCCCGTGGTTTCCCAGCTTCATTCCCTGAGGAACTCCGACTTCTATCAGATTTTCAAATTTTACGGCGTCAAGAGAAGCCTGTTCAACCGATACGATATCTTCTCCCGCCATGATTCCTATATCCGGAACTAAAGCAGGTGTTGTAAGTCCCCAGCAATCGCACAGGGCGGTTATCGAGGTCAAAACATTGATAAAATAGGTATTGCTGGGTTCAAAAGAATCAAGAACGGTTTTAGTGCAAAGCGCCATACCGTATTGAAAATCGCGATAATCGTGAGAATCCAGCGTAATAGCGCCGGTAGGGCATACCTTAACACAGTGGGTACAGTTTGTGCAGTGATGAAAATTTACATTATATTTTCCGTTTTTATCAAAGCTGTTTGCATAGTGATTGCATGCCTCAACGCATTTGCCGCAGTGAACGCATTTGTCTGCATTCCAAACAAGTCCTCCTTCAAGGCTGTGTATTTCCCGTCTGGTTCTGTCGGTGACGCAGCCCATGGCGATGTTTTTAGTAGCTCCGCCGTATGCGCAGCACCCGTGTCCTTTGAAATGGGAAAAATCTATAAGGAAGTCGGCATCGTGGATGAGTCCCGCTATATCAATATGTTTAAGCTCTCTGAAGTCTACATCCTTGGTATAGTAATATTTTCCGAAGAAACCGCAGTCGTCAAGGACCGGACAGCCAAGAGCAGCTTCGGTGTATCCGCGCCTTTCCGGATGACGGTGATAGACATAGTGATCGGTGACAAAACATTCGCCTCCGTATTTATGAATAAAGTCGACAAGCTTGATTATAAAAATAGGAGGAATCGTAGTATACCCTGTTCCACTGCCGACGTGCATTTTTATGGCAACTTTTTTACCGCATATCTTTTTTGAAAGCCCCGACTTTTCAAGCAGACGCTCAAATTTTGCTGGTAAAGTGAGCTTTTCGTCATATCTGGCATATGCGACTGAAGCAAAGAGAACTTCTGACATATAATACCCCTTCTATTCTTCTGAATATCAATAAAAACAATTATTCATAATAGTATATCACATATCGAGCAATTTTGCAAATGTTTTAAAGAAAATTCACATTTATTTTGAAATCTTATACTTCCTGCAAACATACGAAATATCCCCTGTTTGACGATAAATTTTCA
The DNA here is from genome assembly GCA_900556615.1 of uncultured Eubacteriales bacterium. Classification (GTDB taxonomy): domain Bacteria; phylum Bacillota; class Clostridia; order Oscillospirales; family CAG-272; genus Colimorpha_A. The sequence goes on along the minus strand of USPP01000029.1, from coordinate 6,381 downwards.
CAGAATTGATTTTTGTTGTAATTTCATGTGGACAATAGCGCTTATTTCTGGTATAATGTTTCATGAAGTGATTGAGTCCTTTCTGTTGAGATTTGTTTGGGGTAACATTATTTTAACATGACTCAATCACTTTTTCTATTTTTTTGCTCTCACTTCTATTGTAACACTACCATTTAGATATACAGAGTTATTTATTTTATATTGACTTATCTTGGAGATTGTGTTATACTTATATCTGATTTTGATGGTATTTATTTGAATCACCGTGTTTGGCAGGATTATTTTATGGAAGCGGTTTGATATTCTCACAGAATCGTTTGTTATCCGTGAAGGTTCGTTTCCTGCATAACGGTAATTTTTCATTGCCGTAATCACAGTATTTCAAGGATGATAGGTCATAAATGGTTATGGGAGAAAAGAAAATATCTCTTAATAAGATTCTTGTTGGGGTTACTCCCGTCTTGGTTGTATTTGTATTGATAACGATGCATATGTTTTGCAGCGGGGGCTCTCCTCTCGGAACAGATTCGGATTCAGGGACGGCTGAAGCAATTGCTGCCTTTGAGAAAACGGTTACTCATGATGTAAGCGTTCTTCTCGGCGCTTCTCTTTGTGTTGACGATTTTGTAGGAGCGAATAAACCTGTCGGTGTAAAAGTCTCCTTTGAGGAAACTCCGGTTACAGACAGTGTTGGAAAATATACGGTTACGCTTGTATTAACTTATGACAAAAGCAGTGAAAAAAGGACAGCAGAGCTTACGGTGAGTGAATGTAAACCCGTCGTTAAGGTATCGATAGGCAGCAGTGATGAGATAACTGTATGGGATTATCTGACCGATACCGGTCTTGACGCCGCGTTTGAAAATTTTGAGCCCAATACTATTGACAGGACTGTGATCGGTAGCTATGAGGGAAAAATCAGAGTAAACGGTATTTTGCATAAGGTTATATTTGAGGTTGCCGATCTTGAACCGCCCTCAGCTGAGCCGGTAGATGGGATATCGGTATATATGAATCATACCCTTGATCCCGCTTTACTGGTTCGGAATATATCCGATTACAGCGAGGTTACCGTTACATATGCGGAGAATCCGGATTTTACGCGCGAGGGCGATGTTTCGGTTTCGGTTCTTCTTACCGATGAGTATGGGAATCAATCAATAGTAGAGACTGCTGTGAGCGTTATTAAAGATACCGAACCTCCTGTTTTTTCGGGCATAAGGGATAAAACGATAACGGTGGGCGATACCGTATCCTATAAAAACGGCGTGTCCGTCACTGATAATAGCGGTGAAGAAATTACCTTTACGGTGGATAGTTCTGCGGCGAACAGAAATAAGGAAGGTAAATATAAAATCATATACACTGCCAAAGATTCTTCGGGAAACGTTGCAACGACAACAATGACGCTCACGGTGGTCAAGGTATCGATAGAGAAAGTGAATGCAAGATTGGAGAAAATTGTCTCGAAAATAATAAATGACTCTATGACTCTCGATGAAAAGATTCATGCGGTCTGGAATTATACCAGAAAGGCGATCACTTATACCGGAAAGTCAACTAAAACTGATGTGTATACGGCGGCTTATGAAGGAATGAATACCGGCGGCGGAGACTGTTATACATATTATGCATTGAATTCTCTTCTCTTTGATTATTTGAACATTGAAAATGCTGAAGTCCGCCGTATTGACGGAAATTCAAGGCACTGGTGGAGCTTGGTCCTCTTTGAAGACGGAATGTGGTATTTTGTTGATTCCTGTCCGCTTCCGAATTCAATCGCGAAGTATGCGGGTAAGACAGGTAAAATGACGAAGAGTGATATCGAATATTATACTCAGGTAGAAAATAGTGCTACCGGAAATGCCGGTATATATGTCGGTTATTACGTTTATGATGAAACTCTTGATTCACAATATGATATTGCTCCGTAAATGATAATGATAGGCAAAGCTGTTTACCGCCGTTTCTTTTTCGGTGAATTTTGCTTTTGACAGAGTTTTGAATAACGGATATATTCTTTGTAACCCGAATTCTTTACGGTACTCCGGAATATAATATGCCGGCTGAAAGGATTTTTTGCGATGACCAATGTTCTTGAATATCTTGAAAAAACGGTAAATGAGACACCAGATAAAATATGTTATTGTGATGATAAAAGCGAAATGTCTTTTCGCCGGGTTTGGACGGAAGCGCGCGGAATAGGCACTTATCTTGCTCATCTCGGCATATACAAAAAACCGGTGGCGGTATTTATGAAAAAGAGCCCGTGCGAGGTTACCGCATTTCTCGGAGTTGTGTATGCTGGCTGTTACTATATACCGATGGATGTCGAAATGCCTCTTTTTCGTATAGAACTGATTTTTAAGCTTCTCGGAGACTGTCTTATCATATGCGATGAAGCGTCCTTTCCCACGCTTGAAAAAATAGGTCGAAAAACTTCTTGTATTTTATATGAAACTGCCGCGGATACCGAATCCGACGATCGTTTACTTGCCGGTATCAGAGAACGGCAGATTGATACCGACGCCGTATATGTTCTTTTTACCTCCGGTTCTACCGGAATACCCAAAGGGGTTATTGCTTGTCATCGCTCCCTTATAGATTATATTGACAGGCTTGGCGAAATTCTAAGAGTTGATAAAAACACGGTTTTCGGAAATCAGACACCTCTCTATACCGATGCATGTCTTAAGGATTTGTATCCTACGCTCAAATACGGAGCCACGACGGTTTTTATCCCTAAGTCACTTTTTTCTTTTCCTGTCAGATTGCTTTCTTTTATGAACGAAAAAAAGGTGAATACGATATGCTGGGTTGCTTCCGCTCTTTCGATTGTCTCGTCTCTGGGAACATTTGAATCGATTATGCCGAAGTATTTACATACGATTGCCTCGGGATCAGAGATATTTCCGGTCAGACAATATCGGATTTGGAAGAACGCACTTCCTGGTGCCCGCTTTATCAATCTTTATGGACCGACCGAATGTACCGGATGTTCATGCTATTATGAAATTGAGCGAGATTTTGAGCCGGATGAGGTTATTCCGATTGGAAAACATTTTCAAAATACCGATGTCTTTCTCTTGTCTGAGAATGATAAGCCGACGCCGCGCGGAGCGTTAGGCGAAATTTGTATAAGAGGAACGGGAGTAGCCCTCGGTTATTATAAAAACCCTGAAAAAACCGCCGAGGTGTTCGTTCAGAATCCGCTCAATGACTGTTATCCGGAACTGATTTATCGTACCGGCGATCTTGGACGTTTTAATGACAGGGACGAGCTTGTTTATGTTTCAAGAAAAGATTTCCAGATTAAGCATATGGGATACCGAATCGAACTCGGGGAAATAGAGACCGTATGCGGAGCTTTCGACGGAATTTCTCTTTGCTGTGCCTTGTATAATAAAGAGAATAAGAGGATACTTCTGTATTATACAGGAAGTGTTGATAAAAAAGAAGTATTAAACTATTTAAAATTAAAGCTTCCGAGATATATGCTGCCGTCTGAGCTTATTCACTTGTCGGAGATGCCCTTTACGCTGAACGGAAAAATCGACAGGAAAAGTCTTGCAGAGCAGAGCCAGACAACTGTATGACGACAAAACTCATTTGATATCAAAAGCTTAGAAAAAATTTTCTTATTATGATAGGAGCTTGACCTGAAATGGATAAAATAATTGAGCTTTTAAATGATCTTCATCCGGATGTGAATTATGAAAGCTGCGAAACCCTTATTGACGACGGAATACTTGATTCGATGGATATTGTATCTCTTATTACCGAGATATACAATGAATTTGACGTAAGGATTCCGGCGGATAAGATTGTACCGGAAAATTTTAATTCCGCGGCAGCGCTGTGGGAGCTTGTAAGCGAGCTTATTGACGAATGAGCTTTACATCTTTTTCCTTTGCGATATTTTTCCTTGCTGTAACGGCATTGTATTATACGCTGGCAAAAAAGAAGCAGTGGCAGCTTTTATTGCTCGCGAGCTATTTCTTCTATGCCTGCGCCGATGTGAGATATTTGATTTTTATTGTTATTACCACTGTTTCGGCATATTTGGTTACAACGAGGTTTACCGCTCTCAGAGAAAAGCAGTCTGCGTATCTGAAGGAGAATCCCGATCTTTCAAAAGAGGAAAAAAAGAAATATAAGGAGAGAATGAAATCAAAAAGCGGCAAATGGCTACTTTTTGCCGTTCTTTTGAATTTCGGGATACTCTTTGCCTTTAAGTATCTGAATTTTTTTATTGACAACATCAATGCAGTAATCGGTATATTCTCGAGGACTGCGTCTATAGCGACTGTAAAGCTGATACTTCCGCTCGGAATTTCCTTTTACATATTTCAGACAATCGGATATGTTGCCGATGTTTATTTCGGGAAGTATGAGGCGGAAAAAAATCCTTTTAAGCTTGCCCTTTTTGTCTCCTTCTTTCCTCAACTTCTTCAGGGGCCGATTGGCAGATATAATCTTATGGCGCCTTCGCTTTTTGCCGCACATGATTTTGACTTCAGAAATTTTAGCTTCGGTATAGAGCGTATGCTTTGGGGTTATTTTAAGAAAATTGTTATTGCGGACAGGCTTATTACGGCAGTCGGAACCATTACCGCTTCTCCCGCGGATTATCCAGGAGTTATGGTGATTTGCGGCATGCTTTTCTACGCCGTGCAGCTCTATTGTGATTTTACCGGCGGTATTGATATAACAATCGGGGTTGCTGAGGTTCTCGGAGTGAAACTCAGCGAGAATTTTAAACGTCCCTTTTTCTCCAAAAATGTTGCCGAATATTGGCGCAGATGGCATATCACGCTTGGAACATGGTTTAAGGATTATACTTTCTATCCTCTCTCTACAAGCAAGACAATGATGAAGCTGACAAAGCTCACGAAGGAGAAATTCGGGAACGGAGCGGCCAAGCGGGTTCCGGTGTACTTGTCTACTGTCATTCTCTGGTTTGCTACCGGTGCGTGGCATGGGGCAAAATGGAATTTTATTGTATGGGGACTTGGAAATTGTTTTGTTATTCTGGTTTCACAGGAGTTGACACCGTTATACCGAAAATTCAGTGAAAAATATCCGCGTTTGCATAGCTCGCGCTTTTGGAACGGTGTTCAGGTTATCAGAACCAATGTTATTATGTGTCTGCTTCGCACATTTGACTGCTATTCTACGGTGGGGGCTTCTTTAGGTGCGATTGGAACTGTTTTTTATAAATGTAATTTTGCAAGTTTAACTGATGGAACGCTCTTGAAGATTGGAATGAAGCTGTCGGATTATATTGTTGTGGTAGTAGGCGTTCTTATTTTGTTTGCCGTCAGTATGATAGGAAGAAGCGGTTCTGTTCGCGAAAAGGTGGTAAAACTTCCTCCGGGTGTGCAAATTATACTTTATGTATCGCTGTTCTTTTCTATCATTGTGTTTGGCGCGTATGGAGTCGGTTACGATTCGGGACAGTTCATTTATACGCAATTCTAAGGCGGTGTCAGAATGAAAAAAATTATTATAACCGTAATATCAGTCGCCGCAGTGATTATGATTTTCGCCGGTTTGCAGTCACTTCTTATGCCGAAATATATAACCGAAGCACAAGAGGGAAACCTGGTTGCAGAATATTATAATTCCGACAAAAATCATGATGTGGTGTTCATTGGTGACTGCGAGGTTTATGAGAATATAGATCCGGTAGTTCTCTGGGAAGAGTACGGCATATCTTCCTATGTGCGGGGATCACCGCAGCAGCTTATCTGGATGTCATATTATCTCATGGAAGAAACACTTAAGTATGAAAAGCCGGATGTTTTTGTGTTCAATGTCCTTTCCATGAAGTATGGAGAACCACAGAGCGAAGCATATAATCGTCTTGCTCACGACGGTATGAGGCTTTCGGCAAGTAAACTGAAATCCGTCAGAGCGTCAATGACCGACGGGGAAGATTTTGTTTCATACCTTTTCCCATTACTTCGTTTTCATTCCCGCTGGTCGGAGCTTGACAGAAACGATTTTAAATATTGGTTCAAAACCTCTCCTCAAATTTCATGCGCCGGTTATCTTATGCGCGTCGATACGAAGGGAACCGATTTCTTTCCGCCCGGAAAGGAGCTTGACGATTACACATTTTCCGATACCTGTTATGAGTATCTTGAAAAAATGACGAATCTTTGCCGGGAAAACGATATAGAGCTTGTTTTGATGAAAGCGCCGTCTGTCAGTCCTTATTGGTATGATCAGTGGGAGGAACAAATTGTCTCATATGCCGAGAAAAATGGTCTTTTGTATTATAATTTCTTGAACATGTCGGAACAAACAGGTATAGATTATATGACCGATACCTATGATGGAGGGCTTCATTTAAATCTGTCCGGAGCTGAAAAGCTG
>USPP01000028.1 GCA_900556615.1 uncultured Eubacteriales bacterium | reverse complement strand
TTGTGCAGTTGCGCTGCCGGATTTTTCGTCAAACAATACAATTGAGGAAGCAAGAGTAACTCCTCTGCCGACGAAATTTTGAAGCATGACGGAAAAGATGCAAGCAAATGCGCAATAAAGGCGTTAGCCGGTAGTTGTGCGGTGTTGCCTTAAATATTTATTTCTCAAAAAGTGGCTGTCGCAAATGTGAAAAACACAAGCGGCAGTCCTCTTTTTAAGAGGCAAGAGAAGTTTCGCACCAAACCTGATGAAAATTTTAGTTTTGAGTCGATTCAGGCAAGCACAACAAGAGGGTGGATGCATTCCATCCTCATTTTTTTGAAATATTCAGCCGGAAACATTTCTTCAAACAAAGGCTTGTTAAATCACCCGCAATTGCATCGGTTCCACAGCTTTTGTATTTTTGTGTTTTCCGGATTTCATAATCTGCCTTAAGGGCACTTCTGAAAATGCACTGCCCAAAACCGGCTCGATCTGTTTTCCTTCATTCGTCATAAAATCCTTGACAGAGGTGTACGCTGTTCTGCGGAATTTTGGTTTAGACTGACAAAAAAATCTTTCTCCAGTCTGTGAATATTGCATTTTTAGAGATATCCTTAGTATATGCCTTTTGAGAATGCGGTTCAAGATAAGTATAATTTTCCTCGCTCGCATATCCCGCGTCGGCAATCATGTTTTTGCAGCCATGCTTACACCCTGACTGCAGACGCTCCCAAAACGGTATCATCGTTGACGTGTCTGTCATATTCGGAAAGAGTCCGGCGCCTGCTATATATTCGCTTTCTACGCCTGTTTGCACATTGTCCCCCGGTTTTAACTGACCGTTTTCAACCGGAACATTACGAAAACGACCGATTGTATCTAATCGGGAACTACTTATTATATAAATAAGATTTATTAAAAAAAGGTAAATAAAATATTGGCGTAAGTTAAATTTTGTGGTAATTGAATTATTTGCGTGGCTTTTTGTATTGACTAATCTGAAATTATGTGTTATGATATAACTGTTTAACGACTGAAATATCAGCCGACGCGCTGCTCGGACAAGCCTTCCGAAATGCGCTTTTTTGCCGCAAGCCGACGATTAGCGGCACTGTAATAAATACTTTTCGCCGGAGAACGGAGTATACAAATGGGCAAGGGGAGCCGCAATAGAGAACTCAGAATTTCGGAAGATCAGGCTACGGCAAATTCCGGAGTGAAGCTTTCTAAAAAACAGCTTATAAAACAACAGGAGAAAAAGGCAAAAATTAAGAAATATATTACTATGATTGCATCGCTGGTTATCATAATAGGTCTTGTGGTAGCTATTGTCGTAGTATCGCTGAATAAAGCGCCGAAGCTTGAAGCCACAGTTTCGGCAACCTCTGAAAAATACGAAATAAATAATGCGATGATGGCGTATTTTATGTACGGTCAATATCACAGCTACGTGAATCAATATTACTATTACCTGTCTATGCTTGGTCTTGACACGTCAAAGAGTCTAAAAACTCAAACGATGTATGGCGGAGAAACAAGTTGGTACGCCTATTTTATGAATATGGCGAAAACACAGGTAAACGAGCTTGTGGCGCTTGCCACGGAAGCGCAGAAAAAGGGTTATCAGCTGGATGAGGAGGATATTGCAGATATTGATGAATACATGGCATCTATTAAAACTGCTGCGATTGCAAACGGCTATTCCAGTGTCAATAAATATCTTGCCGCTACGTATGTAACCGGTGTTACCGAATCGGCGGTCAAAAGCTGCCTTGAATTGCAGCAGCTTGCTTCCAAGTATTACGCGGATCTTTTGGAATCCTATGAGTATACGGACGAAGAGATTGCTAAATATGTAGAAGATAATCCCGAAAGCTTTTACAAGTTCGATTATATTTATTATACTTTTACTGCTGAATATGAAGACGATGCAACGGAGGCGGAGATTAAGCAGGCTCTTGCTGACGCGAAAGCGAAGGCAGAGGATTTGCTTTCAAAGATAACCGATGAGAAGACCTTCCGGGAACTGATCAACGAGCTTGAAAAGGCAAAGGCGGAAGAGGAGGCAAAAGAGTCTGCCGAAAGCGGTACCGGTGATGATTCCTCTGATACCGAAAAGGATTATTCTGAGAGCTTTATAAAAGAAGGCAGCAGCTACTCCAAAGATGATGAGTTTTCCGCGTGGGCGTTTGAGGACGAAAGAAAAGCAGGAGATACAACAGTCATAGAAGTGAAGGATTCAAACGGTGACGCTACCGGTTATACCGTATATCTGCTTCAGAAGCCTGCGTATAAGGATGATTATCTTACACAAAATGTCAGACATATTCTGTTTACCACAACGACTTTTGGTTCTGAGGAAGAGGCTAAGGCGGAAGCCGAGAAAATCCTTGCGGAATTCAAGAAAGGCGATATGACGGAAGATGCCTTTGCGGAGCTTGCAAAGAAATATTCCGAGGATAATGCCGAGGACGGCGGTCTTTATGAAGAGGTTCTCAAGGACTACATGGTTGAAGAATTCAACGATTGGATTTTCGACGAGGACAGGAAAACCGGTGATGTTGATATTGTTGAGACAACATACGGCGCTCATATCATGTATTATGTCGGAACCGGACGCGAGGCATGGAAGGTGAATTCCGAAACCGGACTTAAGAACGAGGAATACGAGGAATATATTACCGAGCTTGAAAAAACATACCCTGTTACCTATGATAACGAAAAACTAACGCTTATCCCGTAAAAATATGATTATGATAAAACCGGAGGGACATTTTTTAAAGTCCGCTCCGGTTTTTAGTTGACATTGAAAGAATAATATGTATAATTATTAGATGTAGAGATAATTGATTGAAAATTGGGGGATAATTGTTATGGTATCGGAAACAAGGGAGAGAGTTAATGCGGAAGTTTTATTCAGGGCGTTTATAACAACGCCTTCCGGCTTTGATCCGGCAAAGGAATCTCTTCCTATGATAGTCTTTCTTCACGGAGCGGGAGAGCGCGGAGATGATTTATCTTTAGTCAGGATTCACGGTATACCCAAGCTGTTTGGGGAAAATCCCGATTATCATGGCTTGCGTGTTATCACCGTGTCACCGCAATGTCCGGCGTATACCGTGTGGAACGATGTGTCTATACAGCTTTTTGAATTTATTCTGAAAACCGCTGAAAAGTATAATGCAGATATAAACAGAATTTCGATAACCGGACTAAGTATGGGAGGTTTCGGAACATGGGAGCTTCTTATCTCACATTCCGACTTTTTTTCGGCAGGAGCGCCGATATGCGGAGGAGGAATGGATTGGCGAATCCCAGCCGATATGAAGACGCCGGTCAGAGCTTTCCACGGTGATGCCGATCCGACCGTTCCGGTGGAATATTCAAAATTTCTTTGCAAAGCAGTGAACGAACGCGGGGGTAAGGCAGAGCTTACTGTATATTCCGGCTGCGGTCATGACTCATGGACCGAGGCATATGAGAGAACGGAGCTTATTGAATGGCTTTCTAATTCAGAGAGAAGCTGCTTAGAATGAGAAAATTTGACACGCAAGAATATTTGAATCATGCAGTCGATCTGCTGAAGAACGGGATAGATAACGTTCCTGTTCCGGTGACGGGATACAGTATGGCGCCGTTTCTTATTGAGGGAGATACTGTTTATCTTTCTTTGCCTGATAAGCAGGTGAAACGCGGAGATATTATTCTTTATCTTCGCGCGGGGCAGCGTTATGTGCTTCATCGGGTAAAAAAGGCAGAAAACGGCATTTATTCGCTTATCGGTGACGCACAGAGCGTGGTTGAAGAGGGGATTACGAACGAAATGATATACGGAATTGCTCTTTCTGCCGTTCACAAAGGAAAAAAAATCAATGTAAAAAGCTCACGCTGGATATTTTATGCTTCTGTTTGGCTTGCACTGATACCGTGCAGAAAATACATTTTTGCATTTAGGAATTTTATTAAGGGAAACAGAGAAAAAAGTCATTCTTAATTGAAAAAAACAATCGTCCGATTTCTTTCAGAAGGAAAACGGTACGATTGTTTTTTTATCTATTAGAAACGGTTATTTTTTCATGGAAACGGCTGTTTTAGCCTTAGCTGCGATATGGGCAGGTGTCAACCCGTATTTCTCAAGGAGCGCGGGAACCTTTCCGGAGCAGCCGAAAGTATCCTCAACCCCTACACGGAGAACCGGTACGGGGCATGCCTCACATACGGTCTCTGAGACTGCGGAGCCGAGACCTCCGATGATATTATGCTCCTCTGCGGTAACGATAGCGCCGGTTTCGGTTGCCGCTTTCAGAATAAGCGCTTTATCGAGCGGCTTGATAGTATGAATATTGATTACTCTCGCATCAATTCCCTCCGCTTTAAGAAGCTCCTTGGCTTCAAGAGCCATGGCAACCATAATTCCCGTGGCGACGATGGTCACATCCTTGCCGTCTGCCATGGTAACGCCCTTGCCAAGCTCGAATTTATAGTTTTCCTTGTCATAAATGACCGGAACGGCAAGGCGACCGAAACGAAGGTAGCAGGGACCATTAAAGTTAATCGCAGCCTCTACAGCTGCCCTTGCCTCAACTGCGTCGGCGGGATTAATTACGGTCATTCCGGGAATGGTACGCATCGTACCGATGTCTTCAAGGCACTGATGTGTTGCGCCGTCCTCGCCGACGGTAATTCCCGCGTGAGTAGCACCGATTTTTACATTAAGATGGGGATATCCGATTGCGTTTCTGATTTGTTCGAAAGCACGTCCGGCGGTAAACATTGCGAACGAACTTGCAAAGGGAATCATTCCGGTTGTTGCAAGACCTGCGGCAACCGCTACCATATTTCCTTCTGCGATACCGCAGTCAAAAAATCTGTCAGGATAAGCTTTCTTGAATTTTCCTGTTTTTGTCGCCTCTGCAAGGTCGGCGTCAAGAACTACCAGTTTATCGTATTTAGCACCGAACTCTACAAGTGCGTCGCCGTATGCTTCTCTTGTTGCTATTTTATCTGCCATTTTTATTATCCCCCGATTATAAAGACTCAATATAGGCGTTGATTTCGGAGACAGCCTGTTCATACTGTTCCTTATTGGGCGCGGAGCCGTGCCACTTCACATTGTTTTCCATAAAGGAAACGCCCTTACCCTTAACGCATTTGCAAATGATAGCGGTAGGCTTGTCTTGGCATTGCTTTGCAGCTTTAACCGCACTGTCTATTTCGTTGAAATCATGACCGTTTATAACGATTACATTCCAATTGAACGCCTCAAATTTCTTGTCAAGAGGAGTAGGATTCACAACCTCGGTGATAGGACCGTCAATTTGGAGTCCGTTGAAGTCAACGAAAATGCAGAGATTATCCAGCTTTTTATGAGCGGCAAACATAGCTGCCTCCCACACCTGACCTTCCTCGCATTCACCGTCTCCGAGAATTGCATAAACGCGGTAATCCTTTTTATTGATTTTACCGGAGAGAGCCATTCCGCAGGCGGCGGAGATACCGAGTCCGAGCGATCCGGACGTCATATCCACACCGGGTGTGTGCTTCATATCGGGATGTCCCTGAAGATAGCTGTCTGCCTGACGGAAGGTTTTTAAATCTTCCTTGGGAATAAAGCCCTTTGCCGCGAGAGCAGCGTAAAGACCCGGAGAGGTATGTCCCTTTGAAAGCACGAGACGGTCTCTGTCCTCCCATTTCGGATTTTTCACATCTACGCGCAGTTCCTCGAAGTAGAGATATGCGAGAATATCCGAGATCGAGAGAGAGCCGCCGGGATGTCCGGAGCTTGCGCTGTAAACAGCCTCGAGAGCGCCGAGCTTGATCTCGGCAGATTTCAGGCTGAGTTCTTTGATTTTTGCCTGTTCCATTGAGTTTTTGCCTCCTGATTTTATTGTAGCTTATATTCAGCGGAGTATCCTGTTTAGAGATTTCAATCGGATTGACCATAAATACTCCAATTATAGCATTTCCTATATATTGTAATCTTTTTTATACCGTTTGTCAAATGATTTTATGTAATTCTCGGCGGTTTAGAAAAATATTCACTTTTTATTAACACTTTGAGGGGTATTGTTTGTGATTTTTTTGCGTGAATAACAAAAGCTGGCACCGTGCAAAAAATCATCTCGGAAATCTACATAGCCGATTTAATAAGCGATTCCTTAAAAAACTTGTATTTATACTCATTCACGATAGGAGCCTTGCCAATATGTGAGGGGAAACTTCTTGAAAGTATCTTTGCATTGTCCTACGCTTCCTTCAAGGAGTTTCAAAATTATATTTTATTCGAAAGTTCTTGGGATTCTTAAGCCCTTCTTTCAAGAAGGGCTTAAGCGCGGTATAGGGGCAGAGCCCCTATGTATTAGACAAGATTTTAATTGAGAAATAGTATTAGACAAGTCAAAAACGCCCTGAATGCCGCATGTCGGCTGCTTTTTTGATTTGTTAAGTAGACATTAAATATAAAATTCCCGCCGAGCCGCTCGGTCAAACCATTGAGAAACCCGCTATCAGCAGGTTGGTGCCCTCTCGCGTCGCTTGTGCTCCCAGCATCCTTAACGACGCGTCAAAAGAGGCGTCGGAGGGAGGTCTGCATACCCTGAGCGCGAAGTCCGGACTCCATTGATCTCTTGTAGGTTTTAACGGTCTGACCGTGGCGAACTAAGCAGGAATCTTTGATATGTGCGATTATTCGGGAAGAACCGGAGTTTATTCCTCTTCCTCCGCATCCTCACCCTCGTCGTAGTCTATTTCACCGAAAAGCTCGTCGTCAAAGAAATCGGCAACGCGATTGAATTCATCATCATCATCAATCGTGACGAGCATTTCTTCGCCTTCCTCGTCTTCCTCGACTTTAAGAATTACATATTCATCATTTTCGTTGTCCTCGACGGGAACAAGCGCGAGATAAGTATTTCCGTCAATTTCCTGACTTCCGAGAAGTTCAAACTGTTTTTCATTCCCTTCTTCGTCGGTAAGGGTGAACACTTCCTCGTTAAAAAGTTCATCAGCCATATAAAGATAATTCCTTTCAAGTACTGTTCACCAATATTCTATACTATTTTTTGTATATTGTCAACCTTTTGCTGAATATTTTTATCGACCGATATCGCGCTTTTCAGGTTTTGCTCATATGCATAACGAGGGAATGCGGCAGAATATCGGAAAGAAGATGATAAAATTTATAGAAAAGGCGAGGAGTGTATTTTCCCTTTCCTGCTTTCGCTTTTTTCAGAGAGCGCTGCGCGACGCTTTGCGGATTGCAGCGAGGAAGGGTATCAAAGGTATGAGACGCGCCCTTACTGATCCCCGCCACAGGAAGAAATTCAGTATCCATGGGACCTGGACATACCGCAAGAACATTAATACCGCGGTTCTTAAGCTCAAATCGGAGAGATTTAGAGAAGCTGTAAACATAGGCCTTTGTTGAGCAATAAACGGTCATGCGGGGATTGGGAGCAAAGGCGGCTATCGAGCATACATTGATAATAAAGCTTCCTTTAGACATATAGGGAAGTGACGCAGAGGTTATAGCGGTAAGGGCGCGATTGTTTAAGTCGACCATCCTTGTCTGGGAAAAGAGTTCTTGCTCATCAAAATTTCCGAGAGTGCCGAAGCCGGCATTGTTGATGAGAATCTCGATATCCGGTTTTTCTGCTTCAAGTTTTTTCTGAAATTCGTTATAACTGTCGTAGGAGGTAAGGTCGAGCGGAAACGGAACAATTTTTTTCTCCTTATAGGTTTCCGCGAGTTTCTCAAGCCTCTCGGCTCTTCGCGCAATCGCCCATATTTCCGTAATGTCAGGACTGCTTTCTACGATACATTTGAGATACTCTTCTCCGAGCCCAGATGAGGCTCCGGTGATGACTGCAATTTTCATGTTGCTTCTCCCTTTATTGAATTTTTAGGCGATTGTAAAACCCGGTTTTACAATCGATTATGCTGTGGCAGGTTTATACACTACGCACACTTATCGCCGCAGTCGGAAATCAGAGATTTTATACTGTTCCCCTCGGCGTGCTGACTTGCTTTGCTCGTCTTAAAGGTGTTTTTCATCGGAGAATCCGCTGAAAAACCGAAAGGAGCGAATTTTTCCGACTTTTACAATCGGCTATGAATTTTTCATGTACACATATAAACACGAGAAAATCAAATAAGCTTTATCCGAGCATAATTTGTCTCATATCCTTTCCGAGAAACATTAGCGGAGCAAATTCTCCGAAAAGGCGGGAGGTAATTCGGTCGGCATAACGCTTGTTCAGCTCATCGCGCGTCAGATTCGTATTGATAATCATGGATTTTCCACGGTTCAGTCTTGTATTTATGATATTGTACAGGCAGGAGACGGTAAACTGATTGGTCAATTCCGTTCCGAGATCGTCAAGTATCAGCAAATCGCAGGAAAAATATTTGTCGGTTTTTTGTTCATCTCCGGCATCAAGTCCTCCGTAGGGACGGTTAAAACGCTCAAATTCAAAATCCGAAAAAAAGTTTTGCGCCGTTTCGCAGACGGCGTCAAAGCCCCGGGAGATCACTTTGCCGGCAATGGCTGTTGAAAGATTTGTTTTGCCGAGCCCGGTTGCACCGATAAAGAGAAGATTCGGACTTCCGGTGTCGCTGAAGCTCTCGGCGTATCTTTTGCAGAAGCTGTATATTTTCCTGTTATTTTCGAAGGCTTTCGGATCTTCTTTCTGATAAGACGGATCAAAGTTTTCAAAGGATTTCGAAGTGATAAGATTTCCGATTCCCGAGCTTTCATAGCCGGCAAGAATCAGACGTTCTTTCATACAGTGGCACATTTTGATTCCGACGAACCCCGTGTCTGAGCAGTCGGTACACTCGTATTTTACATCGGAATAATCGGCAGGATATCCGTGATAAACAAGGCAATCGGCGCGGTCTCGGAGAAGCGCTGCATTTTCCTTTTTCAACTTTTCTATTGCCTGATCAAGCTGTTTTCCCGTATATTTGGAGGAAGCCTCAAGGATTTTCAGACCGGTAAGACTGAGAGCGTCGTCGATTTCTTTTATGTCAGAGAAACGGGAATGAAGCTCCTCCCGCCGGCGTTCTGCCGCTTCCTTCGCCTTTAAATTCTTTCCGTCGTATTCGCGTTTTATTCTTCGGTAATTTTCACGGTTAAAGCCCACACTCAGCCCTCCTTTTTCTTTTCATTTTCATTGTTCATCATCGCGTAGCTTTTTTGAAGAGCCTTTTCAAAAAATTCATCGGTATTGAAGCTCGAGACGAAAGTTTCCGACGCTTTTTCCTTAAATTTTGTTTGGTATTTATTTGATTGCTTATATTCGGCTGCAATCTTTTCAGCTTGTTCAATCGTTGTAATGTTGTTGTCGTGCCAGCCGGAAAGTATTTTTGACATATAGTCAAGCGCAGGCTTTCCCGTTGTGTCTACCGTGATATTGTAAGCATATTCAATCAACTCATAAGGCATATGCCATTCGATATTCCATTTGTCGAAAAAGCCCAATTCTTTTTTGGTAAAGGCACGGTCTCCAATTCCAAACAGTCGTCTGATTTTATACCCGAAGCGATTTCTTTCCTCGGTGCGCTTTATGTATTCCTGGAGACCGGCGAGCTCGCGTACCCCTTGATTGTAAAGAGTGTATGCGCTTTTTTCAATGTAGCTTACGGTGAGCTTTCTGCCTGCTGCATCGAGTTTTTCAGAATAGTAGAAAAAGAGAAGAAGTATCGTTTCGGCATCAAAGTCAAGCTCTTTTTTTATTGAAACCAGCTTTGAAATATCGGTAGGAGTAAAAATCCTGCCGCAGATATTTTGACACTCGTCGATGAGATGTTTAAAATCTTTGTCGGAATCCAAAACGGCGGCAATCTCCTCTCCTGCGAGATTTTTGGTCTGGGCGGAGGGAGAGAGTTTTTTTTCGGGCTCTAAAAGCTTGACGGCACGAAGCGCGGCAACGGTATCGGAAAGCTCAGCTTGGGTACAGTCAAGACGCTCTGCAAGTACGGAATCGTCTGCATCACAAAGGCTTCTGTCATAGGAAAGAAGCATGAGAAGACGGATTTGGAGAAGCTCTCCGCATCCGTCAAGCGCAGCGGCGGGAAGGCATACGGCTCCATCGCCGTAATTAATTTTATAGCTCATTCGTTTTCCTCCGCAGCGTTTTTCCTTATTTCATAGCACAGACTCATTAAAATATCTCCTACCGGAAGATTGATTACCGGTACGGAGGCGGTTATCGGTTTGCGTCAAATTCCACATTCCTTTTATTCCCCTTGATACCAGATCTTCTGGTAAAAGCCCGCGGGGGGACTCTACGATTACGGCAATATCGGCATGATGTTTTTCCAAAAATTCTGTAAGAGCTGCAAAAGGGTATACCGGAACCGCCTCAGCTTGTTCCTCTGTTTCTGAAAAAGAGGCAATGACCGTAACGCCACGGCCCTCAAAACGCTCCGAAAGCCTTTTGATAAAGGCTCTGTCG
>USPP01000027.1 GCA_900556615.1 uncultured Eubacteriales bacterium | reverse complement strand
GCATGTCACATAGAATTTCACAGACGTGAAGAACGGGATTAAAACGGTCCTCACGCGAACCATTTATTTATGATTTATAATCAAGTGTGCCGCCCTGGCTCTTAACATGATTTGCAAACTCGGTATCATCCATTGCATAAGTATACCACTCAATACCGCCGCGTCCCATACCGGTTATATATTCTTCAGTCTTATACTGAACTCTCATACATCTAAGAGAAGCAGAAGCGTCAGTAGAAACAGGGAATATATTCGCAAGAGTCATAATCTTGCCTTCGGCAGCAGCAAGGATGGTAACTCTCTTGGCAGGATCATCATTAGCTCCTGCAGAAAGCTTAACCTTCTCGGAAGTAGCATTTCCTTCCGCATCCACAACGACTGCTTCAATTTCATCACCCTGAAGTGCAACGCTTACCCAATCATAGAGACTTGCACGGAGAACTTTACCGTCAAGCGTTACATCAAGGCTAACCTTTGTCTTATCGGTAAACGGATCATACTGCAACGAACCGGTAAAGCAATCCATCATGGAGTACGGATCAAACTGAGAACCGGAATATCCTACTCCGAAGAGTATATCAATCTGTCCTTGTCTGAGATAAGTACCGAAAGTGGTAGAGCCGAGAACCTGCGACTGAACAAAAGTTACATGATTATCAAACTTAGTTCCCTTAACCGCATTTGTCCAACAACCCTTAAGGAATTCAAAGCCTTTATTATAATAATTTGCGTCGGCGGGTTTACCGATTGTAATTTGTACTTCCCATTTTCCGCTCTTAATATCGTCCTCAGAGATAAGTCCCTGCTCCACCGCGATATCATAAGCCTTATCAAAGAGAGTTTTAGCACCGGAAGGATCGTAACCTGTAATAGACTCGATTGCCTCATCACGGTCTGCGTATTCCTTACCTTCGCCCCATTGATCGGACAATCCCCAGAACTCAAGAATAGCATCTTTTGCCTCATCCATAGCGCGGTAAGTATATCCGCTTTCCGGGTCAGCAACGATCATAGCAGAAAGCAGAGCTTTTGCGACACCGGAGGTCGGAGAAAGTGCCTGATTGTATTCTTTACGGTCAAGCGCATAAGACAAAGCCTGACGGAACTCCGGAATAGTAAGCACTGTCTTGTTAACAGTGTAACCGCTGTTAACAGGAGAAGTAGTAGCCTGAATTTTAGTAAGATTCTCAAGATCAGGATTCATGGCAAGATACCATGTTGATTCGGAATCGGTAAAGTAGGTATACTTAGAACCAATATAGTCCTTCATATCATCTATCTGAAGACCATACGAATCGATTTCACCCTTAAGGAACATTTCAAGGCGTACCGAATCCTCGGTAACCTTCTGATAATTAATGCTGTCGGTCATATAAGTACCTTCAATATAATCATCAGCCTTATATCCGCGCCAATTGGTGTTTCTGTCAAGACGAAGCGTAGCACCCTCGGTGTACTGAGTAAGCTTATAAGGACCATAACCTACAAAGGTATCAACACTGGTTCCATAGGTATTGGTATAAATACCATTATCATTCTTGATGCACTGCTCATAAAGAGGAGCATAAACAAGGAAGAAGCTGCTGCAAAGTTCGTAACGGAGATAGAAATTATCCTTCATTGCATTCTTGAGAACGATAACAAGCTCATTATCGCTTGCCGCAAAGAAGCCGACGTTGCCGTCATACTCCATCGTATCATAATACTGTCCGAGGAAAGCCATTTCCTCAAACTCCTGATATGCATAATCACCTTTCTCGGCAGCATATGCTTCAACGTTCTCATGACCGTGAAGGATAGCGATCGCATCCTGAATATTCTTCAGGTGTTCAGCGGTAAGCTTTACCCAACCGTTCTCATCAGCAGCATCGATAAGAGCCTGAGCGCAAGCGGGATATACCGTTTCAAAATCAAGCGTTTTATCACCGTAGATATAAGCGGTTTTCTCTTCATTAAGGCCAACTTCGATCTGATTTCCGTTCAAATCATAGAACAGATATTTAGCGTCATCGCCTTCGCCCACCTTAGCAGTCGTTCTCCATGCGATACGCTCGCCGGTTGCCACGTCAATCAGCGCAATCTGTGTTTCGTCGTCATTGTATACCTGCTGGGCACAATAATCAACGATTCCGGCACTTCCCCAGTTACCGCCACTGTTGATATCTATAACAATATCAAGCCCTTTAGCTTGGAGAATACCATCGCTGCTGACAGTAAAATCGGACGGAGCAATATACTCGTCGGCACCATAGTTTGCCGAAACAAATTCTCCGAGAGAATAGCTGTTCTGCTTTACATAATTCTCCGCATTATAAATTTTAAGCTGACCTGACTGATATACGTTATCAGCGCGGAAGTTCGCGGCCTTCGGATCAAGCAAAAGCTTCATCGAAGCGACAAAGGAATTCGCATCAAGCTTCTCACCGTTATCAAAGGTCAGATAGTCCTTCAAGGTTATTTTATACGCCTTGTTCTCGTCGCCTTCGACAATTCCGTATTTACCGACATAATCCTTTGTGACATCCACAGGATAATCGGTAGCCATAGCCGGAACGATCTTGTAACCGGTAAAATCGTCATTATACTCGAAAGCATAAAGCGCGTCGGAGGAATAGTCTAACACATATGTACTGGAGTTGGACTGATATGTGTGTAAATTCCAAGATTCGGGAAGATCTGCCGGAGCCATGCGATAAGTATACTGTTTTCCATCGTCTACATATCCCTTATCGGAAGGCACGTTGCCGGTAGTACCGGAACCGGAACCGGTCTCGGTGTCAGGTCCGTTTTTTTTGCATCCCGCAAATGAGAACAGCATGGTAGCTGCAAGAACAAAAGCAAGAAGCATCAGCAATTTTTTTCTCATGTTTTTTCTCCTTCATGAAATATTAAATGTGATTCTATTCACCTTCGGTTTACCTCAAACTCGTTTACTCCAAAAGAGGAGGTAAACAATGCATATAGAATGATTTAGTTAATATTATATCACCAATTTCACCTTATGTCAATTCGTTTACGCGAATTTTTTCGTTTTTTTAAACAAAATGAGTTATTTTTTATTAATAATTCAAAAAGTACTTTAAATAAATAAAAATAATGAGTTATATATACAAAATTACACAATCGCTCTTTGTTCAAAAAAGCAGATACGCAAAATAAAACCGAAAATCCGTCGCACCGAACAGCGAAACGGATTTTCGGTTTTATTAATATTCAATATGGAACAAACGCCTGTTTCACCGGAAGCGTCCCCTGAGAAAAGCCTTTACATTTTGCATGAAATATTGATACGTTGTCTGAAAAGCAAGGTTATTTTCCCGTCTGATTCGGAATCCGGCGTATGGAACATCTTAGGCAATACCGCACAATGATTTTTGTGCGGTATTGCCTTAATTTCTAATATCAATGGTAGGAAATATTTTCGAGCTTTTTTTCGGTAATCCTCGGAGGCTTTGCTGCATAGCCGAGAGCTGCCGCTCCGTATACCACATGCGCATCCGGAACTCCGTATCCGCAAAGCAGATTTCTTACCTCCGGCACATCGCAGACATCCCGTATCTGATTGATCCAGACCGAGCCTATTCCGAGGGCATGAGCCGCAAGAAAAATATTCTGAAGCGCACACGCGCAATCGTCTCTGCCCATTTCTATCTCTCTTTCGGCAGAGGCAATAATCATCGCAGCGGGATGATAAAAATTATATCTCTCGTCACGTCCGCAGGCAAGCCTCACCGCCTCCGCAAGGCGGTCGATATCCTCACGCTTGCTTATCACCGAAAAATGCCAGCATTGGCGGTTCATCGCAGAAGGAGCATACACCGCGGTTTCGGCTATTATCCTGAGTACCTCGGCAGGAATTTCACGTTCGGAAAAAGAGCGTACGCTTCTGCGCGTTTTTATCATCTCAATAAAATCACTGTTCATTTATTTCTCCCCTCTTTCATTTCGGTCGGCAACCGTTACCACAAAATTTTCCACTACACGGCTCTTCTTTCCGCGGTATTTAATATAAAAGAATCCGAATACACTGAATACTACCGCGCCGACAAAATTAACAAGCAAATCTTTCATTGTATCAATCAGACCGATATCAAGATATCCGCCGACTCCGAGTTCGCTTCCGTTTACCGTAACGCTGCTTATATCGCTGACGGTAACCGGAATATTGCTTTTTGTCGGATCCAGCATAACAGAAGTGATTGATCTCACCACGGTATCCTTCTGCATATCCGTTTTTAGAAGCATATCGCTTCCGAATTCATAAAACTCCCACAGTACTCCGATCGTCATAGAAAAGCAAAAGGCGACAATTGCAACATAGATCGGAGAAAGCTCGAATTTGAATCGCTTATTCCGGTTAAGAAGATCAATAAGAGAAAAGCCTACGCCCGCGCAGAGAAAACCGTTCAAGGTATGAAGCATGGTATCCCACCACGGAACCTTCACATAAAAGCAACCGATCTCACCGAGTATGGCATGAGCAAAAGCAAAGCACATAATGATGATTTCCAGCACGGTCGGAAGCTCTACCGAGAATTTTCTCTCAATAAAAGAGGGAGCAAGCAATAACAGCAGCGTCGCAACACAGAGCATAGCGTTTTCAAAATTGCCGCGAATCAAAGCAGTTACAAGCGATATCAGCACAATCAACCGTAATACCGCATATACCGCAAACACCTTCTTGTTTTTTTTGATCTGCTCCGTCAGCATCTCTCGTTTTTTCTTTCTCTTAAGCTTTTTGTCCGATTCCATTATATTATCCTGCTTTCCTCAAGTAAAAAATTTCCGAAGTTTTCGGCACAAAGATTCAGAAAAAAATCGTTTTTTTCGGGAGGCTGTATACCGTTGCCCTCTGCGACGAAGAAATTTACGCATAAATTAAAGCGTCTTGAATGCAAAATTTCCGTCTTCATATATCATATATCCGTGAGATGTGCCGCCTTTGGGTATCGATACCGAGCCGGGATTCATATACCGAAAATTTCCCACAGATCTGTCGTCGCTGATATGAGTATGACCGCAGAGAAGAACAGCATTTTCCGAAAGCTTGGGAGGATTCTCCGGGCTGTATTTATGACCGTGAGTAGCAAATATCTCCCGTTCTCCGTCGTATATCATACAATAATCCGCCATAATCGGAAAATCAAGCATCATCTGATCAACCTCAGAGTCACAATTTCCTCTTACGCAAAGCAGCTTTTCAGAGATCGAGTTCAGTATTTCCGCCACTCTTTTGGGGGCATACTCCCTCGGCAAGTCATTTCTCGGACCGTGATAAAGGATATCTCCGAGCAACAATAATCTGCCCGGGACTTCCTCTCTGAATTTCTCCATCAGCCTTTCGCACCAATATGCCGAGCCGTGAATATCAGACGCTATCATCAGCTTCATAAATCGCTCCCCTTTCACTGTCAATCTTATTTTTTCTGCCGCTCAATCCGGCAAAGACATTTGGAATAAAACGAATAATATCCGATGGAAGCATGGCATATTCCGTCATCTTTTCCGCCGCAAGAGCTGCGGCAAGGCTGTGTAATACCACTCCGCAGACCGCCGCGTCAAACTGCCCGTATCCCTGGGCAGCGAATGAGGCGATCATTCCGGCAAGAACATCACCGCTTCCGCCCTTGGCAAGTCCCGGATTGGGGTTGTTGCAAACAAAGCTTCCGCCGTCAGGTGAACAAACCGTTGTCACATAGTCCTTCAGAACTACAACAGAACGATACTTCTTCGAAAAATCCGAAGCAATTTTCAGCCTCTCCTTCTTAATCTCGGAAACAGCAAGACCGCTGAGCCTTGCCATTTCTCCGACATGCGGAGTAATGATCGGAAAGCTCTGTGCTTCCGTAAGAATCTGAGGTCCAGTCTTGATTGCATTCAAGCCGTCGGCATCTATGACAAGAGAGCCCTTCCCTTCCCGGATAACCCGAGAGACAATTTCTCCCGTGTCAAAGCAATCAGTCATTCCACAGCCGACAAGTACGGCTTTGGAGGAGACGATTCCCGAAAGCTTGTCCGAAAAATGAACAGCCGAAATTGAGCCGGCCGCGTTTTCTTCGATCGGAAGAAACGTACACTCCGAAAGCTTCGCGGCACAGGCGGCGACAACCTTTTCCGTTGAAGCAAGTCTGACTATTCCCGCTCCGCATCTTGCCGCCGCGGAAACGGCAAGAAATGCCGCTCCACGGTAATAAGCCGATCCTGCAATCACAGTCAGCGTTCCGTTCGTACCTTTATTCGAATCCGGCGCCTTGCTTTTTATCAGCCGTTTCAGGTCTGTGATAAGCTCGTTTTTCATATTTATCTCCATTCTTCCGCTAAAACAGGGCGCAAACAGCAATGAAATTCTCTTGTGTTTCCGAAGAAAATAAAGATGAGACAGTTCCTTTTGGAGGAAAATTTAGCGTGAAACAACTATGCTTCCATACAAAATAATCGTTTTTTTCAGGCTAAAAACCTTTCACGATATCCTTGAAGGTATTTCCTCTCACCTCAAAATTCGGGAAAGCGTCAAAGCTGGCACAGGCAGGAGAAAGAATCACAATGTCCCCCGGCTTTGCCGCTTGTCTCGCTTTGATAACAGCCTGACCGAAATCGGGTTCTTCTATTATCTCAGGACTTTCCCCGTAATATCCCTCGTATGAAATCAGCGCGCTCTTGATCTTTTCTGCGGAAGCTCCCGTGAGAACAACCGTTTTTGCTTTTTCGCACAGGGACTTCGCAAGCGGCTCAAACGGGATGTGCTTATCATAACCGCCGCATATAACAATCAGCTTTTGAGAAAAAGAATTCAGCGCCGCTGTTGTCCTTGTAGGACTGGAATCAATCGAGCTGTTATAATATTTCACTCCGTCAAGCTCTCTCACCAATTCTATACGGTGCTCAACTCCTCCGAAGGAAGCCGCAATCTTCCTGACGGTATCATTGGAAACGATACCGTGAAGCGCACAAATCACTGCGGCAAAATTCTCCTGATTATGTCTGCCTGGGATCAGAATATCTGAGGTTTTCAGCACCTTTTCCCCGCAATATTCTATCCAGCCGTCACGAATCAAAGTACTGCCTCCGAGAAAATATCTTACCTCAACGCCGTCCGGAACAGATGCTCCGAGTTTTGAGGTAATATCATTTTCTCCGTTCAGCACGGTAACGGCGCCGGGCTTTGCATGCAGAAAAATATTTTTCTTTGCTTCGATATACTCCTCCATTCCCTTGTGGTAATCAAGGTGGTTGGGAGAAATATTGGTGATAATAGAAATATCGGGAGACCGTTTCATCGTATGGAGCTGAAAGCTTGAGAGTTCCACTACCGCAAAAGTGTTTTCATTCATTTTTTCGAGTTCCGGCAGAAGCGGTTTGCCTATGTTTCCGCCCACAAATACCTTATCTTCCCCATATTCAAGAGCAAGACACTTGTATATAAGCGTCGTCGTCGTCGTCTTTCCGTCGGAACCGGTTACACCGATTATTTTCGACGGACAAAGCTCAAAAAACAACTCCATTTCAGAGGTAAGCTCCGATCCTCTCAGCACTGCAGAGGAAAGCTCCGGAAGATCATACCGTATTCCCGGAGATTTAAAGATAATATCGTCGTCTATATCTTGGAGATAATCGTCGCCGCAAATGAAGCTCACTCCCTCATCCGCAAAAGCCTTAACCTTTTCGGGGAGAAGCTCAAAGCTCTTTCTGTCTCTTGCCGTTATCACGGCTCCCCTGTCAAGAAGCCACTTGATAAGCGGAGTATTAGAAATGCCGAGCCCAATTACCGATACCTTTTTATTGTTAAAATCACGCATAGTCTATTCTCCTGAACATGAAGCATTGGGTTTCTGCCCTGCGCTGCGGAATCGTTGCGATAACTCCCGACACTGTCCTTACCGGCAAAATTCCGAATTATTTCCGACAAAAGCTGCTCCTCATATAAAAAACCTGCTGAAAAACGAACCATTGCCGAATTGTCCGCTTTTCATATGTTCATCTTTCGGAGCTAAAAGGCGCTCGCCCGCTTTTTCTTCTCCGTCACCGTTTTTTTGCGGCAAGACTCTTCATTGCATCGGAAAGTTCATCTGTAAAAATTTCGATCTCGCGGGACGTATTTTCGTGAGAAAAGCTGATTCTTACGGTTGAATCAGCCCTATCCGGTGTAAGTCCGAAAGCAGTCAACACGCTGCTTGTCTTAAGCTTTTTGGCTGAGCAGGCGGAACCCGCAGAGATATAGATTCCTTTTGCCGATAAACAGCGAACAAGAACTTCGCTTTTAATACCGGGAACATATAGACTTACAATATTCGGCAGATATTCCCCCTGCGGCAGGTTCACCTCCGCGCCGTCAGGAAGCCGAGATATCAAAAGCGAACGAAGATAAGATACCTTCTCATAATCTTCGGACATAACGGTGAATCTTTCCTTCGACGCCTCTCCCATTCCGGCTATACCGCAGACATTCTCCGTGCCGGAGCGATAACCGCCCTCCTGACCTCCTCCGAAAATAATCGGCTTAATTCGCTTATGAACCATAAGCGAATTATCGCACCAAAGAGCACCGATCCCTTTCGGAGCACCGATTTTATGTCCGCTCACCGTTACAAGATCGGCAAGCAGCTTTGACGGCGAACAGTTAATTTTCAGAAATCCCTGAACGGCGTCGCAGTGCGTAATCACATCGGGACAGCGCTCCTTCGCCATCGCAAAAATTTTTCCGATATCATAAACCGCTCCGGTCTCATTATTGACTCTCATTACGGAAATCAGCACCGTTTCTGGAGTAAGAGCGGAATACAGCTCGTCATAATCGATAAGTCCTCCCTTTGTTGAAAGACGCACGACATCAAATCCGTTCATCTCCGCCTCTCTGACGGTATTAGCAACCGCTGGGTGCTCGCTGTCGGTAGTGATAATTCTCGGCTTAAACCGATACTTCCTGCAATATATCGTACCGGAAATCGCCAGATTATCTGCCTCTGTACCGCTTCCTGTGAAAATCAGCCTTCCCGAACGGGGATTCTTTACACCAAGAGCTTTAATTATATTATTTTCGGCTTCCGTTACCAGCTTTTCCGCACCGACTCCCCTTCCATGTACCGAAGACGGATTGCCCCACTCCGCAAGAGCTTTCATAATACCCGCAGCGGAAGCCTCCGATACCCTGGTTGTAGCGCTGTTGTCAAAATAGATGTTGTTCATAACCGTCAGAAATCGATATCGATATACCCAATAATCTCCTCCACCTGTTCAAGGTGCTTATCGTAATTGTCAGGAAGCGCAGTATAAGTAAATATATAAACTGTTCCGGCATTCAGCATAATTACCTGCATAAATTGATACTTTTCACCTGTAACCGTCGCGGTATAAACGTATCTTTCCGCTGCCTTCCCCGAAAGAAGCATATTCTCGCCCTTCACAACATATTCCATATCAGGAAAAGTTTTTTGAAAATCTGCCGAATAATATTCCCAATAATCCTCCACTGTCGTGATATCAGGAACGGAGGCGGCAGAATCAGCTGCCGTGACGCTTTCGCTGACATCCGAGGAGCTATCCTCCGTATCAACGGGGTCCTGCGTTGTTACGGCTTCCGTTGTACCATCGGAGTCCGATTTTTCGTTTCTTTCACTTCCAGAAGTACCGCTTCCAATCTCCGCCTGAATAATGGTATCATCCACCTCAAAAGCCATAAAGCTTATATTGGAACGGTCCTTCTCCGAGACATATGCGGTCGCCACACCGGTTGAAAGATCGTCAATCCAGTTATCCGGCACATACAGTCTATATCCCACCTTATCGGCAGATATTTTCTTATATCCTTTCGGAACAAAGCTGTCTGCTGCTCCGCAACCAGCAATTATCCCCACAAGCATCAGTCCTGCAAGAAAGACGGATATTTTCTTTAAAAACTTCATTTTGCATCTCCCATACTATTCACGATATCATATTACCTATATTTAGTATATCATATTAATTATACTATCATAGTTTCCGAAAGTCAATCAATGACAAAAAAGTAACAATTTATTAAAATCCGATACAATTTTCATAAATACTGCCTCTGAGATCCCATTTTGAATCATACAAACATCAAATTTTTTTCCTTTCCGCAGCCCCGCAGACACCTCTTTGCAAATATTGGTAAAGCAGAAAGGACTGACGCGCTTCAAAACGTCAGTCCTCTATTCTATTATCTTTGATTTAAGGCAATACCGCCGAATGCTGACGGTAGAGGTACGCAGTCATATTTCGTCAAACGATACAAATCGAGGAGGCAGGAGCGACTTCTCTGCCGATGAAATTTGTGAAGTATGACGGAATAGAGGCAAGAGACAAGCAGATTGCCGTCAGGGTACAAGCCGTGAACCCGGCGGCGTTATCTTAAATCCCCTTTAACCGTGCGTACAGACCGCAATACTTTTCGTATACGTCATCGTAAACAGAAACATTTTCTCCAATCGGCTCTGTCACGGATTTAATATTCAGCCTCTCGGAAATCTCAGCTACGCTCCCGAATAAACCGCAGCCGACTCCGGCAACAATCGCTGCTCCGAAGCCGCTTCCCTCTCCGGCACCGTCAAGCGTAACGACAGGCATATTGAATACATCGGCAAATATCTGTCTCCAAAGCGGGCTCTTTGAACCGCCGCCGGCAAGTATCATCCGTTCTGCAGCCTTTCCGCCGGAAATTTTCTCATA
>USPP01000026.1 GCA_900556615.1 uncultured Eubacteriales bacterium | reverse complement strand
ACAATGATATCGGGGACGCGGGTACACATCACCTTCCGCAACGATTTCCGCGTTTGGATTGTGGCAAAACGAGAGGCACATGGAGATAATTTCAAATACGCCGGTCATTTCAGGATTTTTTCTCCAAGCCCAATATGGTGCTCCCGGCAATCTAAGAAAAGGTTTTGTATCCCCTGCCAATATCTCAGCAATTTCCTCAGCGTTTGTTCCGTCAGTATCCCACGAGGTCTGTCCACTGCAAAGTCCGACGCGAACAGCAGGATTAATTTCATTTACTGTCTCACGTATTTTGGCGGAAAACTCACGCATTGAATCTCCCTGTACCTGATACCATGCATCACGAACAGCGTTACCGCAGCCATGGAAAACCTGCCTTTCCATCGTTTCATCATCAATTTGTCTGCCTATAATGCTGTAGATACGTTCTTTATGCCTTTTACAGCCACAGCCCACACCGTACGCGCGATTGGATAACCGGAAATCATCGTCAAGTAAAATGCCTTGTGCTCCTGCTTTGACAATGGTACGAACATTCTCCAAAAAGAACTCCTGAAACTTTGGATCCAATGGACAAAAAGCAAAGGCTTCGCTTTTGTCCATAATACCTGTAATTCGCATATAAGGAAGCTTATTCTCGGATAGCTTCTGTCCTGCAAGTGCTACTCCATGTCCTAAGGTTTCTCCCAGCCACACCATTACCTCCATACCGTTTTCTGTAAAAAAGGCAATATCGTCAGCCAATCCATTATATACTCCATCTGATAAAGGATTAAGAATCAGCAAAATTCGACGGATTTTGCATTGTCTGAGAAGAACAAGACAGCTTTGTCTGTCCTCTTTTTCATAATAGCTGGATCCCAACGGTACAATAATATCATATGTATTCATAATTCCGTACCCTTTCGATTACATATTAAATAAGATCACTGCGCATAATCCGCAAAAAAATCCGACTTTTTGATTTCCCGTCATGGTTTCCTTAAACAAAAATCGTGACGCGAGCATAGAGACTACAACACCCCCCGCAGAGACCACAGGAAAAAGTACAGAGGCGGGCATCTTCTGTACCAAATAGATAACCAAAAAATTAACCATGGCACTGGCTATTCCCTTCACAGAACTCAACGCAAAGAAAAGCGGAGAAATGGTTTTGGGGACGTCTTTTCTGAATCGCCAACAATACCCTGCGCATATCAGCACAGAGATAAAGGTACCTACCGTCATAAAAAGTACGCCATAGGCATGAAAGATATTCTGATGGTATGTTTGCACCGTAGAGCATGTTCCCCCCATAACAAATGCAAGCAGCGCCAGCATCAGCCAATGAGGCTTCATTCTTCCTTCTTTTTTCAGATTAATCAATAAGAGAGAGACTACCAGAAGTACTATACCTATCAGTACGCTTTCGCGCAGCGGCTCAGAAAGTATAAAAAAACCGAACAGAGTTGGAATCAAGGGTGCAAACGAATTAATCAATGCTACAAACCCCATGGGACCGGTCTGAATCAAATATGCAGTCAGTATTATTGAAACGCAGGAAGACACTCCGAAAATTGTTCCCATTCCCACCGTAGGTAAATGAACAAAACTATAGCCACCAGTTAAAACACCGTAAACTATAACCGAGAGAAAAAAGAAACATGCAGAACAAAAGCAATAAAAAGGTTGTACAGATTTCGAACCTACTATACGAACAGCAAACAGCTTATCGGACATGTTTTGGGCAAAGACACCCGCTATCACCAAAAAAGTTAATACATAAATCATGGGGTATCTTCTCGTTTCTCCACCACAGTATTATAAACAGCGTCCAAATAAGCAAAACCGTCTTGAACGTTTGGTTGGAGTCCCGGACCGCCTTCCGACCATTCGGAAACATTATAAGCGGTTACGAGCTTTGGAGCGTCTGTACTTGTCACATAATCGACAGTCTTTTTCAGTAAGCGCTCAAAGCCCTCAGGCGTATTCCCGGGATGATTCCAACAAGACGGATGCGGACCTAACGTATTGGCGCCCGTGAAAACATGTGCAATTCTTCCGTCAAAGCGCGATGGATATTGAACAGCTTCCACCATGGAATCATATGGGTTGCCAGCCGCCATATCGTCCCATGTCATAAAACCTTGTTCATAATACCCTGTTAAAATGATAACATGCTTTTCTCTCATGCGATCGGTAAAATCATGTCCATATCCAGCGCGACGCTGTCGTATGAGGATGGCAAAACCGTTGAAACCATGGTCAATGAATTGTTGGGCTGTCTCTGCAAAAAAGGCTTCGGTTTCCGCAGTACCCCCGTTTCGATCCAACATAAACCGAAGATATTCTTCTTCAAACAAAAACATAACAGGATAAATTTCATCATTGATTTTCAGCTTGTAACAATTAGTGTGGTACTGTGAAAAATATGTTTTCTGAAGAATAGCATTCCACCATTTTCTAATCTGCAATCTTGTTTTTTCTACCGGCTGACTTTTCTCTTCCATACCTTCATAGAGCATTACACCGGGCATCATAATTCCATATTGAAGCTTTTTAAAGTTTTTTGCGTGATTAAACAGTTGATAGCACCAATGATCAGGATTAGCTTCATCTTCCCATTCGTCAAGACTTCCTGCGGTTATAAAAACGCCTTTCACGCCGTATTCCGACAACCAATAACAAATCCAATCCAAAACGATGGGGTCATCTCCTCGATAATATCCCAAAAAAGGATCCCGCTCAGCATGATATTTTAGCTTTTCCTCTGAAGTGCCGGTACCGGCATCATGAAAATTCCAAGACCAACTATACCAACCCTTCCACCCTATAGTACGACGGCTGGATTCTTTTCCAAAATCATTATAAAAGTGAGCTAAGAGATCTATTTTCGTTGAGTAAGAGCTTTCAGAAAGAGGGGGAGAAACCAAATTTCCGATTGTAATCCGTTCATTGCTGACGCCGATATCAGATTCCAGATGATTGTGGCGCAGGCCGACAAAATTTCCGAATTCATCAAAAAGTAAAACCGGTCTGCTATCCAAATCATTGTGTACCAAAACGCCATCAAGCGATTCAAAGCGAACACCGCCTTTAAAGCATAGATTTTCTCCGTTGAATCGGTAATTTCCGTTAGGATAATAAACACATTTTCCTGTTTTATGAGCCGAAATAATAGCTTCTGTACTGTCTTTTATACCCAAGGGATCCGCTCCGAAATCACAAACATTAACCGTTTCAAGTGAAAAAAGTTCTGTATTCGTGTGACGTCGGATGCCGTCTCGCAATATTTTTCTTTCCATACTAATATACCTTTTATTGTTATTTAACCGCAATATAAAGCATTACGTTCGTTTTTTCAGATAATTTATGAATCAATATTCATAGTGATAATAAGAAACACGAATTGTGTATTTTTCATAAAAATTACTATGTAATTAAATAATTCCAACCATAGATTTAGTTACATAATCCTTTCTGAATGATTAAATTGATAATATAATTTATACTTTATTGAAAAAGTACTAAAAAAATATAAAAAATAAATAGTAATATTCATACTCCGCGCGAGAGGGGATCCTTTGGTGAGGCGGCGTAGGCTATTAGACACACTCGGTATTGATTTTTTAGACACAATGAGAGAATTATACTAAATAGTTGTGATATAAATCTCAGCTTGATTTTGTCTACACTCTGTTAATTTCCGCAGAATACAGCAAAATCCCAAGATTGCAAACTCTGAAGCTGAACAGTGGTTAGACCATTTTTTTCTGTCCCCACTGCTTCCTGTAATCCGTTGTCATTAATTTTAATAACATTTTTCCCTTTCACACGGAAAGAAAATGGTTCACAAGCATCAAAGGACATATTGGCAACCATAAAAATCCAAGCTCCATCCTCGCGTTCCCGATAAATCGGCACCAGCTTATGCATGGTATCAAAAATAACAGGAAGACCGCCCTGTATTATGCTGTTAAACAAATTTGTCAGCTGTGCCTTCTTTCCGTAGTAATGAAGCATATCCGAAAAGAAAAACGACATCACCGCTACCCTGCCGCCCTTGGAATTATGATACAGCGTCATGGCGGGGCCTAAGAGCCGATTGGTAATGGTATAAAGTTCAGACAGAACCTGTACCGTCCCGCTTTTCGGCTTTAAGGTAGAGATCGGAACGGTGCGCTCTGCGTAATTTACAAACGGATCATGGCAGTAACCGACGTAATCTTCATTAATAGGGTGATCAGTGAAAACTTCATGAATACCATTGTCGTAGGTATCACACGGCTCCACACCGCAGTATTCCCCCAAGCCGCGCGCAATGATATCCTGCAAGGCAATTCCGTCTAAAAGAACCGCGCCGCAAAGTATTTTCTCCAATTGGGTATTACTGTATCTCTGAGCGTCATGACCGGTAATCACAACAGCGGAAGCATGGATAGGATCACTGGTAATCGGTAAACCCAATTCAAACAGCCGTCTCCCCACTGTAAATGTGTCAGTACAATAAATTCCGCAATTATATGTAGAATTCGCTTTCTCAGTGATTAGAGAGAACATCGCGTAGTGCTCAGACATCATATCCAAAGCCTTTCTGTTGGCAGTTCGGAGAACCTCAAAATTATTGAGAACATTATAGGCTATACCGTTACAGCCGCTCATTAATGCAACAGCCGATTCCAGCCTGGCAAGAGTTTTGGACTTACCATAATCGGGATAAGGAAAACATTCAAATTCATATTGACGATCCACAATTTCATTCCGATATTTCACCAGTTGGCTTTCCGCACGAAGAGAAGCATATAAGACATCGCAGGGAGATTTGTCGTAATAAAATCCACCGCCTGGACGTCCCTTTGTGGCATTAAGCGCTTCCTGCCAAGGCTGAACAGCTGACTCCGGAATTGTCATAATTCCAATAGTAATGCTGGGATCTACCGACTGTATTGCTTCATGGATCAGATGAGATATTTCGGTATAACAGTTAACCCAAAAACACATCCATTCTCGCTGTACTGTATTGTCAACAGCGTTTTCGGCTTGTGATAATATTTCGAATGTCTCGTTCCGGTCGTATTTAATGTTTTCAAGTTGTGACAATGTTTCGAATGTCTCGTTTCGGCTGTATTTTTGGTTAAATTTAGCAATACAGGTAGGACAGTAGCATGGTCCGACCTGACCGTGAGAGCCGATTCGAAAGTCGTCATCCACCCAAATAAAATCCGGCTTAGTGCTTGCCAAAATTTTATATCGTTCAACTATATATCTGCGATAGTCTTCTGTATTAGGGCACAAACAGCTTTTTGACACATATCCGTTTTTTCCAACCATTGTTTGCATAGGCGGCACAGGCAGCACATCCCAAGCCTCATCAAAATGACCGATTGTATTCAAAGCATCTAATCCAACCGACGAAAAACCGTTTTCACGGTATGCTTTCATCCTCTTGCTGAGCAAAACAGCCAATTCTCTTTGCTCCTTTATAGGCCAGTATCCGTGCATCGAATAATCCACGAATAAGGTAATTTCAGAAAGTGCCGGTTGATAGCGTTTCAGCATGGACAAATGATCATGAAACTGAACATCATCAAAATAGTGATAATAAGGAACGCGAATTGCATTTTTCATATAAATTACTCTGTAATTAAATAATTCACAGTCGTAGATTTAATTACATAATCCTTTCTGAATGATTAAAATTGATAGTAAATTGTATATGCTCTCATTGTGTCTAAAAAATCAATGCCAAGTGTATCTGACTAACTATGCAAACTCGCCCAAAGAAGCCGCCTCACAGAGTATGAATATTCCCCTCGTAAATATATAAAACAAGGTATACCGTATTCCAACCTCCTGAGAAGCTGCCGGCGATACGAATACAATATTAAATGACAAACATCTCAAATATCGTTTTGGCATGTCATCTATATTGAACTCATCTGCATAATATTTCAGGTATTGTGAATAATTTTATAAATTTTTTTCTGCCATTGTTCTTGGATGCGAATTCCGTCTTTTCTATCGCTGCTCTTTATTGAATAATATATTTTCATCTTAGGCTCGGTACCGGAAGGACGGATTGCCAACCAACTTCCTCCGCAAAAAACAAATTTAAGCACATTTGACGGCGGAAGCTCTCCAATACCGTTTTGATAGTCCAATACTCGCTCTACATTCTCAAAGCATCGTATTCCCTGCATCCGAAAAGAAGTGAGAATCCGGTCCATTTTTTCTCTTCCTCCCAATTCCGTCATATCATAGGTATCCAGCGCATCGTAATAATACCCATATTTTTGATACAAATCATTAATCCAATCCCAAAGCGTTCTTCTCTTTGATTTGGCAAATGCCGCCGCCTCACAAAGCAGCATAGAGGAAACAACCGCGTCTTTATCCCGTACATGTGTTCCGGCAAGAAAACCGTAACTCTCCTCATAACCGAAAAAAAAGCTTCCGGAGTTATTTTGCTCCATCAAAGTAATTTGCTCACCGATAAATTTGAATCCGGTAAGCGTTTCTCGAACGGAAATTCCGTTTGCTTTGGCGATCTCTGCACCGAGATCGTTAGTCACGATGGTTTTGATTAAAACGGAGTTGTTAGTCGCTCTGCCCTGAAGAACCAAAAAATCGGTTAAAATTGCCCCGATTTGGTTTCCGCTTAACAATCGATATCCTGTATCAACACGGATCGCAACGCCGACTCGATCGGAATCCGGATCTGTGCCCAAAACAATGTCGGCACCTACTTTCTCTGCCAATCGAATTCCCATTGACAAGGCAGCGGGATTTTCCGGATTTGGAGAAACTACCGTGGGAAAATCACCGTTAGGTTCCTCTTGTTCCGTTACCGTAAGGGGATGATATTTTAATTTATGTAATACCCTTTGAACCGGAACCCTGCCTGTCCCATGGAGCGGAGTATAAACAACAGACAATTCTTCTCTCATTTTCGGAGACAGATCCGCACGTTGAAACAAAACTTCTTTGATGAAAGCCTCACTGACATCCTGCTCAACAAAAGATAGCATACCGCTCTCCACAGCTTTGCTTTTTTCGCAAGGTTGAATCTTTGTTACATTTGTTATATGGGAAATACATCGACCTATTTCTTCTGCCATGGCAGGGGTTGCCTGACACCCATCAGAACCGTAAACCTTATATCCATTATATTCTTTGGGATTATGGCTGGCAGTGATTACAACACCGGCATTGCATCCAAGATATCTGACAGCAAAAGACAATTGAGGTGTAGGAGCAATTTCAGAAAACAACATTGTCTTGATTCCGTATGAGACAAGCGTTAACGCTGTTTCCATTGCATATTCTGCTGAATGATGACGCGAATCATAAGCTATCACCACACAGGGATTCGTAACTCTCTGTATAAGATATTCCGCAAGACCCGCCGAAGCTTTTCTAATCGTATAACGGTTGATATGTGCAGTCCCAATTCCCATTACTTCCCTCAGCCCGCCGGTTCCGAAAGTCAAATCTGTGGCAAAACAAGAAATGATTTCATTCTCTTCCGTCATATTCATAGCTGCATATCTTGTTTGCACATCAAAGTACTCGCTGCTTTCCCAGAGATGCTTTTCCGTAAGTATCCGTTGATTCATGATTCACGATTTTCAAGGCAGGCGTTTACAATATCGCGAATAGAACCGGTAGCCAGTCCGATGTTGGTGTCGGCAGCGCCATAATAAATTTTCAGACTGCCATCTTCCTCAGGCAAAGCGTTGCAAATAAAGGTAACATTGGACACGCGGCCTCGGTTTTCATAATCGTATTCCGGCCAAAGAATGAAATCTTTGGTATAACCGAGTATTTTGGATGGATCTTTTTCATCTAAAATACATGCCTTTATACGGTAAATAAAACCATTGCAAGTGGTCGAAACGGTATGATACAGTTCAAGCCAGCCTTCTTCAACGCGTATCGGAACCGCACCGGCACCCATTTTAAACCCATCCATAAAAGGCTTTCCCTGATAGGTAACCGGTTGGCTCTTTCCCCAAAACACCAAATCGGGAGAATAACTAACCCACATGGAACAAGGCTTTTGCTCGTCACCGAATGGACGGTCAAGACGGCAGTATAAACCGTTTATCTTCTCTGGGAACAGCGCTCCATTCCGGTTTCCAAGTTCGCTGGCTGTGGATACACGCTCAAAGATTTTAAAATCTCTGGTTTTAATAATGCCAATCCGGCATTCGTTCTGCCCAAGATCGGAGGCATATAATATGATATACTCATCTCCGAATTTCGTAATTCGCGGATCATAGGTATTTACTTCAGGATGGGTAGGATCTGGCGCAGGCCAACGAGGCGGCTGAGGATCGGGAGTAAAATGATAACCGTCCTTGCTCCGCGCCAGCCAGATACGGTGAATATCATCGGTCCCCGTTACATCCATCATAAGGATATACTCATCTTTGTATTTAACAGCGCCGGGATTAAAAGTATAGAGAGCCTGTATCGGCATTCTATCAGGTGACATTACCGGGTTATTTTC
The DNA here is from genome assembly GCA_900556615.1 of uncultured Eubacteriales bacterium. Taxonomy (GTDB): domain Bacteria; phylum Bacillota; class Clostridia; order Oscillospirales; family CAG-272; genus Colimorpha_A. The sequence continues at coordinate 2,272 of USPP01000026.1, read as the reverse complement.
GTATTTTTTCAATAAACGTTCTTTTATGAAACTCATAACAATTTTATCTCTTTTCCGTAATATTATTTTCCTGCTGCGACAGCAACAGTCAACTTAACCAGATCGGCGCGGGACATCATTTCCGTATAAATAACATCACAATAACTTCTGTAGACATCTTCAGACCACGGAGCAATATGCTGATTCGCCTCACACAGTAATCGGCTTATATGCTCAGGCACCAAATATTGTCCTTTAACTACATCATGCAGGCCCATTTGCCAACGGACAAAAGCCAAAAGCCGAATTTTCTTTTCCAACAGAAATCGTTTTTGATTGGTTTCCGATAGGCTGCGAGCAGCAAGATCGTCAACATTCTCAGAAATGCCGAGATGTTCTAAAAGAACAGTGGCAATAATGCTGTCTCCAAGCGTATTGGGATGTGTTCCGTCCGAGGTAATTGGGTCCGTCATTCGCGCTTCAAAAGGAGTATATAGATTCAAATTCTCCAGAGAATACAATTCAGACAATTCGTGCTGTATTTCAACACATCTCAGCAATCCTTCATTGCAAAACATTCCTGTCGCTTTATCATTGTGAGCAGGCGGCGTCATCAAAACCGGAACAGCACCGAATGCCGTAATCTCCTTGATCAGCAATGTGAGATTTTCGCGATATTTTTTCAAAGCCTTTATCTTATCTTCGTTGTTGTCACTGACTTTATACAAATTGGAATCAATATCGTTTATTCCATAACAAATATATACATAGTTTGGATTCCAGCTTAAACATTCTTCGTAAAGGTATCCGTTTATCGCAGTTGCGGCGGTAGTTCCGGCAACACCGCAATTATAAAAACGAACATATTTCTTAGGATGATGAAAGGCATATCGCTCGGCAACGCGAGCGATCCATCCACCGTTTGCGGTAATGCTGTCACCGAGAAAGCATACCGTGCTATTGGATTTTATAACCATATAATCTTTCCTCAAAAATTTAAATGTGAAACGTTTTTGCAGAAACAAAGAAAAGGAAAATCACAGGTACTTTAATGTACGATTCTATTCTACCGCAAAAAAAGTTACCTCATTTCTCCGATTACTTACCCCGTAATCGATAACGATTAGGCTACAGAACAGGTTAGCGGTGGTATTTATACTCCATTATTTACTCTTTATTCTTATGTCATTTAGGGAAGTTCAAATGCTCCGATTGCATTTGACCATGAATAAGTTAGCTCTTCTCCGTTCCGAAGCCATCGCTTGGGCGTATTATTAAATTGCCAGTCAAGCGGCCTCAGCTTATCCTTCTGTTGAGAAGCGACTTCCATTGCCCTGACCAGATCTTCTTCCATCTCAGGTGTAATATCTTGCTGTTTGCAGGATACAAAAAGCGGTGTGCCGCTGCCAGCCACAAGATCAAGCCAAAGACGGTTGAGATTCCATGGAATCGCCGACGTAATCCCCACGCAGTCTGCATCCGCTTCAAAAAAATGACGATGCTGAGGAAGGCGGAATGCCAGTGTATTGATTCCCATAAAGCGGCTTCTTTCCCATTGTCTGCCGCTCGTATCATCACCGATTCGATTTAAATGAACATAGCCCACGCAAAGATGATTGACGCAGTTACAACCCAAAATCAACATATCACCTGCCGCGCGATAGATTGTTTCATACAGTGTCAAAAGAGCTTCTGCAGTGGTAACGGTCCGGTCAAAAAAGCTCCATGCTGCATCTTCCGGCACGAATCTTCTAAAAGTATCCTTTCCCCAAACCGACGTAGCATCCTTGGATGAAAAATCATGCTTCAATAATTGGCAGCCCCATGTACGAAACCGTGAAACACTCTCGGCGATATAGGAGAGAACATCCGGATGAGTGGGATCCAACGTTCCTTTTTCCCCTCTTAAAAAATGTTTCTCACACAGACGGTTGGTAATATCCGTCAAAGGTCGAAACCAAAGTCCCGGTTTCACTCCGCAGCCTTTCATGTCTGTCATCAGCTTCTCCATATCAGGAAACCGTTTATTTCCCTTATCCCAGGGACCGCACACATGATTTTCTTCCCAGCCGTCGTCAATCACCATGTAAGGACGGTTATTCAATCCTTTTGTCAGCTTTGCTATATATTGTGAATCGGAAACAATATCCTCATATGAGCTATCACCATACGCGTAATACCAATTATTCGCACCGTATATCGGTTCTTTTACCTTTAAAGCGGTATGGGACATAACCCCGCAAAAATCGCATGCAGCATTAAAAGCATCCATACGACCATATGAACGATACAC
>USPP01000025.1 GCA_900556615.1 uncultured Eubacteriales bacterium | reverse complement strand
GCTGCTGCTGATACACCTGTTGAGTCGGAGGTTGCTTCCGAAGCTCAAGAGGAAACAACCGAGGCAGCGGAGTAATTCATTTCTTAGGTTAACGAGATAAATAAAAAAGCCGCTTGCGATTTTATTCGCAAGCGGCTTTTTTATTGTTTAACATGAACGTCAAGCTGAGGAAAGGGAATTGAAATACCGTTTTTATCAAGTGCATCCTTTATTTGTTCGGTCAGGTCAAAATTGAGGTCCCAATAATTTTCTGTAAGACACCAAACGCGTACGGTAAAGTTAATTGATGATGAATCAAGAGAGGTAATGCGCACAAAAGGCTCAGGATCGTGAAGTACGAATGAATGAAGATTTACAATACCGAGAATAATCTTTTTTGCCTGTTCGATATCAGTAGAATAATCAACAGAGAAAACAATATCGAGACGTCTCGTTTTTTCGCGGGAGTAGTTTGTAATGGTATCGGTTGTAAGCGCCGAATTGGGGATTGTAATATGCTTGTTGTCAGGCGTAATAAGGGTTGTATAGAATATTCCGAGATCGGAAACCGTTCCGGATACGCTTGATGTTTCTATAAAATCTCCGATTTGCAGCGGTTTGAGAATTAGAAGCATGATTCCGCTTGCAAAATTGGAAAGCGAACCTTGAAGTGCCAAAGCAATTGCTGCACCTGCGGAACCTACAACTGTAATAATCGATGCCATTGGTATTCCAATAATGCTTACAATTATGATAATGATAAGAACATAAAGAGAAATTTTTACAATATTTTTTATAAAATTTCTTGCGGTAGGATCAAATGGGTGCTTTTGCGTTCCTTTTGGAAAATGCTTCAAAACGAAAGAGATTATTACTTTTCCTATTACAAAAACAAGAAATGCCCCCAAAAGCTTAAATGCGATACTAACGCAGACAGAAGAAATATTTTCCCAAAGAGTTTGCCAATTCATAATTTAGTTCCTTTCAGTTTTATATAAATTCAGTAAGAAAATATATTTTTAGAATGTATTTTAAAGTGAAATGAATAATTTACATCCAATTTCCAGGTTTGTAACATAAAGTATATATTTTTTGTTGTATACTTACACATCGCTATATATTGCAGTAATGTGGGGCATAAAATGGATAATTTTAATTCCAATGATAATATGAATTTTTCTCATTACGAGAAAAAAAGAAAGTATGCGGGAGTTCTTTGTGCTGTCAGTGCATTTGTAGTATTGACTTGCGCGGCAATTCTGATAGCAGATTCAATACGGCACTCTCCAAATAAAAAGCCGATTGTCCAGGAGTCAACTTCGGAAAATAGAGGAGATCCGGAAACAACATCACAGGAAACAAGCCAACAATTTGATACCGATGCTACAGATACTGAGGTTTCCGAATCCGATACCGATTCGGAAACGGAGCCTCCACAAAAAGAATATGAATACATTACCGATGTTTCGGCATACCTTCATTATATAGATACAAAGGATAAGCAGTATTTAATTCTTGCAAATCGCTCTTATGCATTGGGAGAGGATTATATTCCTGATGATTTGGTTTCCATGTCAGCAAACGCAAATCGAAAACTGCGTAAATGTGCGAATAAAGCATTTGAAGCGATGTATGCTGAAATGAAAGCGCTTGGAATGGATGACTGTGCGGTAGTGGCAAGCGCTTATCGCTCATTTGATACACAGTATAAGTTATATAATAAGTATCTTGCTCAAGAACGTGAGAGCCATCCTGACTATACGGAGGCCCAGATTACAGCGCTTGTGGACAGTTATTCGGCAAGACCTGGAACAAGCGACCATCAGACGGGACTGACGATTGATTTTTATCCGGTCAGTTCAAAATTTGAACAGACGAAAACATTTCAATTTATGATGGAGAATGGATACAAATTCGGTTTTATTCTTCGATTTCCGGAAGGGAAAACGGATATAACAGGATATATGTATGAATCATGGCATTGGCGTTTTGTCGGAAGGGAGGCTGCGACCTACATTTATGAGAACGGAGTAACACTGGAGGAGTATCTCGAAATCGTGGATTAACTTTTCTTTGCGTATAATTCAAGTTCAAGATCTTTGGAAAGATACTTATATATATCACCGTGAATATTCATGTCTTCCTGTCTGCAAAGATAAATTCCGGTGATTTTGATGTAAGTGATGTCTGAGGTGTTTTCGATTCCGTAAAAATCCCTTCTTTCAAAGGTTATTTCTGTTTGTCTCCCATTGAATAAAAGTGTAGAGCCTTGATGTGAATATGAATCATCAAATACATTATATTCGAATACTTTCCCGCTTTCCGTCATAACTATGTATTTTGCGTTACTGGTGAATTTTATGCCATAATCTTTTGCGGTAAGTGCTACCTTAGCAGTGAAAGATACAGCTTCCTCGATTTGTTTGTAAAGAGAAACGTCAGATACTGCTGTGAAGGACAAAAGCGATTTAAGATATTGGTTTCCCGTTTCATCAACGTGTTCAAATTTATTTTGTAAGTCGTTAAGCCGGCTTTCGGCAACTTCAATTTGTTCCCGACAGCTTTTATTAATATTTGCAATTTGTTCATTTTTTCGATCGTTTAGTTTATAAGCAAATGATATGACAGATAATATTGCCAGCATCAGAACGATTGCTATACCCGTGAAAAGTCGTCGGTGAAGTTTTGCAGTGGCTTTATTATATTGTTCCATCCTTTGCCGTTCAAGTATTGAGTTTTGTTCAGATTGCCGTTTTACATTGGCAATCTGTATGTCCAAATCAATGATTTTGGATTGCATATCCCGTATAATCGGCTGGAGCCATGAAGAAAAGGGTAAAGCTGTTCCGAGATGTGTTATATCTTTTTTCATCGGAGAATATTCTGACAGCATGACAAACAGTTCATCAATCTTTTTTGCTGAGTAGAAAATATTGGAGCTTCTCAGCTTTTTGTCAAGGAGCGGTGGAAGTTCACTCAATGTGGTGACTAGAATATCTGGGTTTCGGTTCTGGATTTTTAGAATACACTCGTCACTTGTAAATATAACAACAGAATAAATAGGGGCATTGGAAATCATTTTTTTCAGGGCTCGCATATGATAGCTGTTTTGCAAAATGGGGTTATTAAAACAATGATTTTTTGCGGTTCTGAAATATTGCGTCCAGATATTATCGGTATCGCTTCCGTAAATCATTCCCTTATAGTGTTTTATTTCAAACACATATATGCCTGTTTCATGAATCATCAGAAGATCAATTTCGGTTTTTCCGGATGCTTCAGTGGGAATTGTCAGATTCATCAGCAACTTGCAGTTTCCGATAATATTTTTGTATAGGGTACAGAAAACTAAGTATTCGCCGTAATATCCTTTGCCACGTTCATCCCAAATTCGACGCTGTTCATCTATGTCAATTCCTGTTAGATTAGAATAAGCTATCTTCTCGTCGTTCATTTTGTATTTTATCCTTCTGTATGCATTAATTTAAATGAATTCATTCTTTTTATTGCTATAAGACGTTAAAATACGCTGTTTAATAAAACACGGACTTGGTGAAGTCCGTGTTTTATTATTTGCTAAGCGCAGCTGCTCCTACAATGCCGGCGTCGTTCCCCAACTCAGCAATTTTTATCTGCGTTTTTACAGGTTGATTCCTTGTATATTGGTCAGCCTCCACAATGGCAATCAAAGGCTTCAGAAGATAGTCTTTTTCGTTACAAACGCCGCCTCCAATAAGAAGTACCTCCGGCTGGAATATATTGATTAAATTCGTAATTCCGCAGGCAAGATAGGAAATATAAGTGTCAACTACTTCTTTTCCTGCCATATCGCCTTGCTTCATGGCGGCAAAAGCAATTCTTGCATTTGCTTGATTAATATCGTTTCCACACATATCCCACATGACCGTATCTTTTGCTTCCGATAGCTTTTCCTTCGTCATGTTAACAAGAGCGGTGGCAGAAGAGTATGCCTCAAAGCATCCCCTTCTTCCGCAGGAGCATTGTCTGCCGTTATATTCAATGACCATGTGACCAAGCTCTGCACCGCAATAATTAAAGCCCGAAAAGACTTTGCCCCCGATGATGATTCCGCCTCCGACTCCTGTGCCGAGCGTTACCATTAGGGAAATATTCTTACCCTTTGCAGCGCCTCCGACGGCTTCGCCGAGTGCCGCTGCATTGGCATCATTTTCAAGATATACTTTTTTGACGGGAAAGTATTTACGGAGCGTGTCGGCAATCGGAAATTTCAGAAACGGTAGATTATTAGCATATTCGATGATTCCTTTTTCGGGGTTCACGCTTCCGGGAGAAGCAATTCCGGCATATGCTATATCATTGATGCTTATTCCAGATTCGTTGAGCAAGGACATGCAGAGAATCCCCATATCTTTTATAATGAGCTCAGGATCGCGGTTAACAAGCGTCGGCGTGCTGCCTTTGTTGACGATTTTGAAGTTTTTATCAACGATTCCGGCGGCGATATTGGTTCCTCCGAGATCAATTCCGAGGTAATACATATTCTAAATAAAGCCTTTCGATTTATCGTTTGTTTGATGTGATATTACTGCTTTTCAAGCAGACTTTTTATATCGCAGAGCAATTCTGCCTGCTTAATGATGCTGTCTTCAATAAGCGCTTGCTTCTCGGCCGCTGCCGCCGCTGCTGCGTCTGCGGCTTCCTTCTCGGCTTTTGCTTTCGCTTCGGCTTCCTCTGCCTTTTTCTTTTCTTCGGCGATTTTTTTGTATTCCAGTTTATTTTTCGCCTTCATCATGACACGAAGAACGACAAATATACACAGAGCGGTAATCAGAAAATCGATAATAGTTTGAATCCAGGTTCCCCAAAGAATGGCGTTTTCCGGAGTAACGACTGTTCCGGCTTCATCAACGACTGCTTCGGAAATTACCGTTTTGAAGGAGTCAAGATTTCCGCTTTTGATGAAAAGTCCGACAAAGGGATTGATTATGTAATTGACAAGACCTGTGACAATCTTACCGAACGAACCGCCGATTACAACGCCGACAGCCATGTCGATGACATTTCCCTTGAAAATAAATTTTTTAAAGTCTTCAATGAATTTCATGGTAGTGACCTCACATAAATATAAAAATACAAAAATCGCCGAAAGACGACTTTAAGTTCAATAATTATTATACCACTGTGATAAAAAATGTCAAGATAAAATCACAGTTTATTCATTTTTTTCAAGAATGAGCTTATCGGTATGAAGAAAAGCATTTGCGGCAAGTGTGCTTGACATGGGAATGATTTTTTCATATCCACAGGTATGACAGAATATCTTTACGGAATCGCCCTGAAATTCGAAATCATATCTGGCGGTATCCCCCTCATGGCATCCGCAGAGAATATCCCCGTCTTCCGACAGCTCTGTAAGCATGAAATGGACAACTTCCTCAATTTGTGCATAATCTATGCGATAATCGGCGTCAACATTGTCATTTGAATGATCCGATACCGAATTTTTTCCGGTCATAAATTCATCAAAGCTGTCAAATCCCATTTCTTCGATGAGTTCAAGCAATTCGCGGTCAGCAGCACGCGCGGCTTCAAGTACTTTGTCCTTTTTTCCTATAAAACAAACGTCGACGGAGGAAAAAGTGCAGGAAAGCGCGAGCAGTTCACGGTCAAAAAAAGCGTCGGAGCTTATGACATAAGTATGAGGGGAGGGGCAGAACATACAGGGAGCCGTTATTCTGAGTTTCCGTTCCGAGGTGTAAGCCACGGTAAGCTCAGAGCCGCCGCAGTCGCACTTAAGCTTAATAAGATCGCCGGAAAGGGTAAAGATTCCGACGATTCCGAGTATAAATTTTCCGCATACCGGGCATCTGTATGCAATAGTTGTTTCTTTTGAATTCAATACCATTTCAGTTTTCTCCTTTTGATTATGTGGTTAGCCAATGGTAAAACTGCATTTTACAATTGAGAAGTGCGCAGAGGGAGGGGACTCGTGCTTATCGCAGTCGGAAAAAAACGAGGATTTTGGCGCTTTCCTCAGCGTGCGGACTCACTCTGCCCGCCTTAAAGGTGTTTTTTGTCGGCAAAGCCGTTGAAAAACGGATTTTATTATAAATCATCGACTTTTACCATCGTCCGATTATGTGACGGAGTCTGTGTTTTCTTCGGAATCCGTATCGGTTTCTGTATTAAGATCATTTATCTCGAAAAATTCCGAAACAAGAGGCGATGGTTTTGCGGCAGCCTTTTTTTCCGATGCTGTTAGCTTGTGTTTTGATTTATAACCGTCGTTATACCAAACGATGCAGGAATCGACGGGGGAACGGAAATCGGTATTTTCTCCGTTATTGCGGTATATATATACGGTAAGCTCCGTGGCTTCCGAGGTATCGACTCCCGAAAAAACCACGCGGTAGTAACCGTATATCAGAGCGGAATCGGTCATATATTCGTATTTTGTATAGGTTTTTCCCTTATTGTCCTTCAGAACAAAGACAAACGGTTCTTTTTCGGCAGAATTTGCCGACAGCTTTTTTACCGATTCGTTGTGTACATTGTATCTGAGCATAAATTGAAACTGTGAAGGCTCCTCGGTGTACATGAGATTCTCAATATAGAAAATTTTATCGAGGGAGCTTGTGTTAAAGGCGGTAAGATTCCATATCTTAAACTCTTTATTTTCAGCATACTGCTCCGCGGCTTCTGCCGTCCATACGTATTTCTTCATCGCAGGCGTTCCCTTTTGCAGTATTGAGCATAGCGTAAGCCAAAGCAACATGAGTACTACAACGGCAATAAACATCCATTTGATCATTTTTCCGATCATTCTGAGCGGACGAGACGTTTTGGTTTCTTCGTTATTCATATAATCCATAATCGGTCAATCCTCACGAATCATTTTAAGATATCTGCCGAAGCAGCAGTGTGGAAACGGCTCAATATCTTTATTATTGTAGCATAAAAAGGGCTTTCATTCAAGTGTCTTAAAGAGAAATACACATTTTCTGCTTCAATATTTAAAATTTTTTAATAAATAATAGGATAAACTATTGAAATAAATGCTTATACTATGGTAAAATAATAAAGTCAATTGAATCATGTATTGCCGAAAGGATTTTTATAAAATGGAGAATCAACAGACGGAGACGAAAAAAATAATCTTTTCCGGTGTTCAGCCAAGCGGTATGCTGACAATCGGAAATTACCTCGGTTCCATAAAGAATTGGCTTGAATTTCAGGATAAATATAACTGTCTGTATTGCGTGGTGGATCTTCATGCCATAACGGTACGGCAGGATCCCGCAACGCTGCGCCGCCGCTCTATATGGCGAGCGGACTTGATCCTCAAAAAAACACTCTCTTCGTTCAGAGCCACGTTCCTGCTCATGCGGAGCTTGCTTGGGTTCTTAACTGCTATACGATGTTCGGAGAGCTGTCCAGAATGACGCAGTTTAAGGATAAGAGCAAAAAGTATTCCGCCAATATTAACGCGGGACTCTTTACCTATCCTTCGCTTATGGCGTCGGATATTCTTCTGTATCAGACGGATTTGGTTCCGGTCGGAATCGACCAGATGCAGCATATAGAGCTGACAAGGGATATAGCTTCACGCTTTAATCAGGTATATGGAGAAACCTTTAAAATTCCCGAAGGCTTTATCCCGAAAGCAGGGGCGAAAATTATGTCGCTTGCCGAACCGGAGAAAAAAATGAGCAAATCGGACAGTAATCAGAATGCTTCTGTCTATATTCTTGACAGCCGTGATGATATCATCAGAAAATTCAAACGGGCAGTAACCGATTCCGATACGGTTGTACGCCGCGCGGAGGGAAAGGACGGAATCAATAATCTGATGACCGTCTATACCGCTTTTACAGGGAAAAGCGATGCGGAAATCGAAAAGGAATTTTCGGGGAGAGGCTATGGGGAGTTCAAGCTTGCTGTCGGAGAGACGGCGGCGGATGCCTTGGCTCCGGTTCACAAGCGTTTTGACGAGCTTATGGCAGACAAGGGATATTTGGAATCGGTCATGAAGGAAGGCTCGGCACACGCGGCGTATTTGGCGCGTAAAACGCTCTCAAAGGTATACCGTAAGGTTGGTTTTACGCAGCCAAAGTCATGAAATTCTGATGCTGCTCAGTGTCAGTATGCCCTTTGAAGCCTGAGGAAAGATCTGGTACCTATGGTGCGTATCGGCGTCATTCAGTTAAGGCAATACCGCACAATGCTTGTTGTGTAGCTGCGCTGCCGGATTTTTGTCAGACAATACCAATTGAGGAGGCGAGAGCGACCCCCTCTGCCGACGAAATTTGTGAAGTATAGCGGAATAGAGGCAAGCATATGCGCAATAAAGGCGTGAGCTGTGCACACGGCTATTGCCTTAAGATAATACCTCATGGTTCCGACGGTGCAGATATGCCGTCAGATTTTTCGGTTGTACGACAAATTGAGGCGCAAGAGTGCTTTCTTGCCGACAAAATATGTAACGAACGCCGCAAAAGAAACATGCGGATGTGCCGACAGGATGTTATCCGTGAATTACGGTATTGCTACATACATAATAAAATAAAGAGAAGAAGATCTACATATTTATCAAGGAAAGAAACCGAGAGGTAAACGGACGGATGAATACGGATCTTTTTCTTTTATATACGATCACATTTTTTACTGTATCGGGAGCTATGACCTTCAGCGCTTGCCCCGCTGCAAGATGGCTGTCGTTTCTTATCGGTGCGATTGACAACCCGGACGGGGGAAGAAAGCGGCATGCGTTTCCTACGCCGAGACTGGGAGGAATTGCGGTTGCTGCCGGTTTTATTCTGCCTTTTTTGGCATCGATCGGATTTGAAAACGAACTGCTTCGGGCGATAGCATTGGGAGGCGCGGTGATACGGACGATGTCAGAGGAATGGCGGCACCTATGAAGCTTATTCTTCAGATATCCGCTGCTTTGATTGCCTTTCTTTCCGGCATACGGATTACATCGTTTCGGATCGGAGAAATGACCTGCGGCACAGGTATCTTATCACTTCCGTTGACAATTCTTGTTATCGTAGCAATAACAAATTCCTTTAATCTTATTGACGGTATTGACGGTCTTTCTGCCGGGGAAGGGGCTGTATGCTCGTTTTTCCTCAGTGTTTTATCGCTTGTTTCGGGCGACTTTTTTTCAGGAGGTGTATCGGCGGCACTTTGCGGTGCTGCGGTGGGTTTTTTACCGTATAATCTGAAAAAGAAAAAGCTGTTTCTCGGCGACTCCGGAGCACAGCTTATCGGATTTATCATTTCGATACTTTCGGCGGAAAAGCTTTCGGGAGAAAACGCTGTTCCGTTATTCGCCTTGCTTTTCATATTGGCTTATCCGCTTTCCGAAACTGCGGCAAGCTTTATAAGAAGAATGAGGAGGGGAAAAAATCCCATGAGAGCCGACAGAGGACATTTCCATTACAGACTTATTGATATGGGAATTGGACTTGGACAGGCGTGTTCTCACCTTCTTATTGTAAGCGCGGTGTTCTGTATGGCGGGAATATGTCTTGCGCTTGGAGCGCTACCCTCCTTGGTGATCATTTTGCTTATAGGAGTTTTTACAGTGAGGTACGGAAGGCGGTTACTTTTTTCGGAGAAATTCATAAAGCGCACAGAAAAGGCTTCCGATAAGATAGCACAGAATATCGATCATGGAAAAGGTTGTGCCGAATAATATTCTGGCAAAGGCATTGTTTCCGAGGCCGATCAGTGAAACAAAGTTAAAATACTGCAATACTTCAACTGTTGCGGAAAAAAGAAAAATATAAAGAGGAAGAAGCGTAATTTTGTCGGGAAACACTGTTCTGATAAGGCAGTAGATGAGAATGACAATCAAGACATCTCCGAAATACGGACGGATTATGCTGTCGTGTACAAACAGTGCGATTATGATTTCAGCGGCGAAGATTAAAAGAAAAGCCGAGAAGAAGAAAAGTCTTTTTTTCATAAATTTACCGATTTATTTTTCTTAAGGTAATACCGCACAATGATTTCTGCGCAGGTTTGCCGTCGGATTTTTCGTCAGACGATACCAATTGGGGAGACAAGAGCGGTTCATCTACCGACGAAATTGGTGAAGTATGATGAACAAGACGCAAGCATATGCACAGCAAAGGTGATAGCCGCGCACCCGCGGTATTGCCTTATATTGCAAAAGGGATAAGCTTCTTTTCTGATGCGGAAGCTTATCCCTCCGATTCTGTAATTTTTCGTATATTTTTCGATTATTTCTAAAAAATATTAATTTTGCAGCTTTCTTCTTGCCTGAGCCTTTTTGCGTGTAGCGGTGTCAAGTATGGTTTTACGAAGACGGATACTCTTCGGGGTAACCTCGATAAGCTCGTCGTCGGCGATAAACTCAATTGCTTCTTCCAAACTCATAATTTTTGCAGGCGTGAGAATCAGCTTTTCATCTGCTCCCTTAGAACGGATGGCGGTGAGCTGCTTAGTTTTGCAGGGATTGATTTCGATGTCACCCATTTTGGGATTTTCTCCAACGACCATTCCTTCATATACATCAGTCTGAACGCCGACGAACAGTTGACCTCTTTCCTGAGAGTTGAAGAGTCCGTAGGAGGTTGTCTCGCCGTTCTCCGAGGCAACAAGAGAACCGGTGGTTCTTGATGGCATGTCTCCCTTATAGGGATGATATCCTTCAAAAACGGTATTAAGTATGCCCTCGCCTCTTGTTGCAGTAAGAAATTCGCTTCTATATCCGAACAGGCAGCGAGAGGGAATCAGATACTGGAGCTCCATTCTTGAACCGCGTCTTCCCATCTCAAGAAGCTCTCCCTTTCTTGAACCGAGTTTTTCCATCACGGTACCCATGTATTCCTCCGGCACATCGATAAGAACGGTTTCATACGGCTCATTCTTTACGCCGTCAATATCCTTATAGAGTACTCTCGGTGTGCTGAGTGAAAGCTCATAGCCTTCTCTCCGCATAGTTTCAACAAGAATAGAGAGATGCATCTCTCCGCGTCCCGCGACCTTAAAGCAATCGGTGGTTTCTCCGTCGGAAACCCTGAGCGAAACGTCCTTCAGAAGTTCTCGGTAAAGCCTGTCTCGGAGCTGGCGGGAGGTAACAAATTTTCCTTCTTTTCCCGCAAAGGGACTATCATTGACAGCGAAGGTCATTTCGATTGTCGGTTCGCTGATTTTTACAAATTCAAGTGCTTCCGGGCAGGTAAGGGAGGTGATCGTATCGCCGATCGTTATGGATTCGGCGCCGGAAAAGCATACGATATCTCCGGGCAATGCGCTTTCAACCGTTCTTCTTCCG
>USPP01000024.1 GCA_900556615.1 uncultured Eubacteriales bacterium | reverse complement strand
CCATGGCGGGCTTTATTCTTATCGTCTGTGCTATCGTGTCGATAGATCTTTTCCAAAGAGCGCTCGGTGTAATACAATCAAGGTTTTCCTCAATATCGGGTAACAAATTCATCATGATGATGAAAAATATACTCTATGAAAAGCTGGAAAGTCTTTCCCTTTCCTCTCTCCAGCGCCGTTCCACCGGTGACCTTATGGGAAGGGTCAATAACGATACTGCGGTAATGCAGGATTTTGTGACCAATCAGCTTCCCAATATCTTTGTTCAGGGGATTTCCTTTATTGTCGCAATGATTGTGATGCTGATAATTAATCCGCTTATGTGCTTTTTTATCTTCGTACCGGTCCCCTTTTCGGTATTTCTTATCAAAAAATTCTGGTCTACCATGGATATGAAGAATCGCCGGGGCTGGAATCTGGAAAGTAAGGTCAACCGGCAGCTTCAGGATATTTTCAGCGGAATTCGTGTGGTGAAAAGCTTCGGTCAGGAGAAACGCGAGGTCGAGCGTTTCAGACAAAGCAGTATGAAAAGCGCTAAGCAAACTGAAAAAAACGAAATGCTGTTCGATACCTTTTTCCCGATTGTAACCTTTGCCATTCGCCTTGGAAGCTATTTGATACTGCTTTACGGAAATATTCTGTTGTTTAAGGGAGAAATGCAGCTTGGGACGCTGCATCAAATAAACGCCTATGCTAATATCGTTTATTCTCCTCTTGTCTGGATGACTTCCGTGCCGAGAAATATTTCGAGATTTCTTACTTCGGCAAGCAAGGTGTTTGAAATCCTTGAAGAGACGCCGGAGGTGGGAGATATCAATCTTCCGATTGATATACAAATCGAGGGGGAGATAAACGTAAAAAATATCACCTTCGGTTATGAAAGCTACAACCCCGTTCTTTCCAATGTATCCGTCGATATAAAGCCGGGAGAAATGATCGGAATTGTCGGTCACTCCGGTTCCGGAAAAACAACGCTGATTAATCTGATCATGCGTTTGTATGATGTAAACACGGGTGCAATAGAAATAGACGGTGTCAATATAAAGGATATCTCTCAGGCGGCGCTTCGTTCTCAGATGGGAGTAGTGCTTCAGGAAACCTTTCTTTTTGCCGGTACAATCAGAGATAACATTGCTTACGCATGTCCGAGCGCAACAGATGAGATGGTAATTGAAGCGGCAAAAACCGCAAACGCTCATGATTTTATAATGGATTTGCCCCAGGGCTATAATACCATGGTGGGAGCAAGCGGTTTCTCCCTTTCGGGTGGAGAACGGCAGCGTATTGCGATTGCCCGTGCTATTATCCATAACCCTAAGATTCTCATTCTTGACGAGGCGACGGCGGCTCTTGATACCGAGACGGAAAAGCTGATTCAGGACGCGCTTAAAAAGCTTGTCAGAAACCGTACCACGCTTGCAATCGCTCATCGGCTTTCAACTCTGAGGAACGCCGATAAGCTCCTTGTTCTCGATCATGGAAAGGTTTCGGAATTCGGTACTCACTCCGAGCTGCTTGAAAATAAAGGAATCTATTATAAGCTCGTTATGGCTCAGCAAAAAATGGGTGCCATGCCCAAAGCGGAGGGAGAAAAGCAGGAGGCTGCTAAACGTCTTGCCGCTGCCAATGAATAAACGGTTTTTAATTGATAGCCTTTTTGATTTCCGCTGTACAGGCGATGCGCACAACATGTTAATATAAGGAGCTTTCCCCATCTTGGCGTGGTGCAGGGTATACAGAGAGGATGGTTCCTATGAATATAACGTGATGCCCGCACCGATAGATTAGCAATACCCCGAATAAATTATATTATATTATATTATATAGTTTCCCTTTCTAAAGCGACAATGCTTTGGTTAGATTATACAAATCTATTGCCAAAATATTGTCGCTTTCGCTATTGCTTTTTTGTTGATTTTTCCCAACATCCGTGTTATAATAAGGATAAGGAAGAAATCGGAAATATCAGGGCAAATCAGGAGGTGAATGAAAGCCCGCGGCAGTTCAGAAAATATCGGTCAAGCAAGTATAAAAAAAGGAGGACTGTAAAATGAACCGAGGATTTCCTGCACACAAAAGAATTATTCCCGTTGTACTTCTTATCACGACGCTTCTTATCGGCATCAGGCGCTTATCCCTTTATGCCGCACCTGCCGATACCGTTACAACAAATGATAACGTTGCTTCTGTATCGGAACCGACTCGCAGCGAATATCCTGTAGGTGAGGAACAAAACTCCGACCTCACAACAATGGCACTGACGTCCCGAATAGAAAACGGGGTATATGCCATACAAAATCTGTATTCGAATATGTATATCGACATCGTTCAGGACTCTCCGAATGCGGGCGCCTTTCTTCAGCAGTATAATTTCAACACTTCTCCCGCCTCCAATTCCGGAAGCCGCCTGGGACTATATAAGCTGGAATGGATCAGCGGAAACGATTATGTTATCCGCACGATGGTGAATAACGGAAACACCTTTATTCCGACGGTGCTTTCATCCGGCTCCTATTTGCAGACCTCGGCAGTTTCTCCGACAACCTCAAGCGTTCCCGACTCCCAGAAGTGGACGATTACTCTTGCTTCAAACGGATACATTATTCGTCCTAAAAACAGCACAACCCTTGCCGTCTGCGTGCAGAACAATTCAAGCTCGGGCCAATACCGCATCCAGGCTCACGCTGCAGAACCGAAGCGACAATTACGCGAAATGGACTTTTATAAAATTAGACAGTAACATTTCCTTCCATGGAGTAGGAATCAAGTCCTCGGTCTCTACGCTTCTTCCCGGCGAAACCTATGCGTTCAGCGCTTATATGTGGAGCACCGACATGGCTTCCAACGGACCGGTCATATACGGTGTGCGAAATTCCGACAATACGGCGACCGACGCTGCCGCGATCAATTCCTCAACGGGATTGCTGACAGCGGTCAAGCCGGCTTCGTTGTCTCTCCGATATACATTTTCAGGAAACAGCCAAGTCTGGTATAGCGCCGTTAAAATTGAAAAGCCGCTTGAAGGCTGTTATTTCATTCAGTGCTATGACCGGCTCGGCGTTTGGGATGTCGATTCGACCAGCGCAGGAAAAGTGCTTGAATGTCAGGAAATCGACCAAAAGATACGGTGCCTTTGGAAATTTGAATACCAGAATAACGGATATTACGTCATAAAAAATGACGTCTCAGGATACTATGTCACAAATGTAAGCGGCTCCGCCAAGCAAACGGCCAAATCCGGAAGCTTTACAGGCTATCAGCTCTGGAAGCTTATCAAACAGGATGACGGCACCTATAAAATACAAAGTAAAGCCGATTCTGCTTATTATATCACAGAAGAAAATGCTAATCACAGCAGCGTTGATCCCGACATTCTCGTATCCAATACAAGCGCGGGTACAAGGCAAAAATGGTTTTTAAAACCGCTGACGCTGAACCTGAATGTCTATTATGATTCGGCATTTAAAACTCTTTACAGTTCATATTCCGTAACACCGGAGCAATTTGTTCAAAAGGTTTTTTATGATCTTCCAAGCACTTATACCAACGGAAGAAATATAGAACAGGCATTTATGGAGGAGTTCGGCGTTCATATTAATGTACACATGAAAGGACTTTATTTAACGAATCCTTATGTTAACGATTGCGAGCTGAGAAACAACGGAAGTTCCACCTGTTACGGGCTTCCGAACTGCGCGTCCTCGGTCGGAAAAAATATAACCGACAGCGATATCTGTTATAATTCACATCATAAAAACAGCCGTAAGCTGAGGGATTCCACTCCCGCTTCCAACAAAAACACATGGGCAGCCTTAAACGTACTTTTTACAGGACACAGACCATGCTATGTCGATGGGACGGTTCACAGGGAATCCGGTCTCTTGGGGGTAGCAGGCTTGATAGGCGATTCGTATACTCGATGCGCGGTGTTTCCGCAGAATTTTACTTCTAAAACGAATTATGCATATATTAGAAATACACTTATGCACGAAATAATGCATGTTCTCGGTGCAACGCATCATTGGGAAGATGATAAAGTCGGAAATGATACAGATTTTTGTGTCCATGGCTTTTATCGGACGGATAGTACACAAACCGGTCATTTTACGCTTTACCGAATCAGTGTGTGTGATTTGTGTAAGTCTAAATTTAACACAATCAAAGTCAAACTTTATACTCACAGTTGATGAAAGGAAAATTATAATGAAACAACATTTATATATACTTTTATTCCTTCTGCTTCTATTCACTGTACTTCTTTCCGCTTGCCATGCCGGTAATGTTCAGCCGGTAATAACCGAAGATACGGATATAAACGACATTGCGCCAATGAGATTTTATTCAAACGATGATCTTTTGACTTATGTTCGCACCGGTTCAACGGATCTGATGTTATACAGTCAGAGTAATCCCCCGTCAGATCTGTCCGGAAGGCGATTCAATAACGGCGAATTTCTGAATATCGATACGATTCTCTTGGGGCAGACCGAACAGTTCGGCGCTCTAAACGAAATACGTGTTGAAAATAAAAATAAAACGATCTTTTATGAATTCAAGAACGAGTTTAATGTGAATACCGGAAACACGGGAAACGATTACCCTTTGCAATATAACCCGGAACAGTGTCATGCCGATATGACGTTTGAAGAAGCAATAAAATCGGAGCTTGGAAATAAAGGAGAGTTTTATAATCAATTGGTAACGCGTGTTGTGGATGACAGGACGGTGTTCTATCAGTTTTTCTATTCGGACGACGGCTTTTGCGGGATCCAAATGTGTATGAAAGTGAGACGGTTTTGGATAGGTATTTATACTCCCGCCACATTTTCTGACGAAAACGGCGTATTGGAGCCGGAGATATCCTTACCGCTTCTGACTTCGCTATTTACCGACGGAGAGGAGCGTGACGACGCCGTGCGAACGATTGTCAGAGCCATTGAAAACGAGATACCGCCCGTTCCGGAAAGCGATGCCATAAACAACAACGTAACCGGCAGCGATCTTCCCGAAACAGACTGATTTTCTTCAACGACTTGCTTTTTTCATAAACTTATTTGCGGTGATTGATTTGTGCCGGGTATAACATTATTTTGACATGAATCAATCACTTTTTTGTTATATACTTTGGTTATATATCAATCTTAATATGGAAGCTTTAACTTATTTTCAAAGAAGGGAACTTTAACTTATTTTAAATGAGGTATTGACATTTGTAGAAAAAGGTGGTATAATATCTGAGTATTTACGGGGTGTGGCTCAGTTCGGTAGAGCGCTTGGTTCGGGACCAAGAGGCCGGAAGTTCAAATCTTCTCACTCCGACCATATCGAGTATTCATAACAGATTTTGGTTATGAATACTCGATACTTTTATATAACGAAAATTACCGCTGAGCAGGGGTGAAAGGGGCTTTTTGTGTTGAGCAATCTCGCTGCAGAGGGAAGCTCTTTTGTTAACGGATTCATTGTCGAAGGTGACTGGGAAATTGTTTTATTTTTTACAATTCTTTGTCTTGTTCTTTGGTATCTCCCTTTGCATAAGGTATACTAAAGATAACTTCTGCATTCGCATGCAGGCAAGAAAACAAAATCAAGATAGTTTCCTGCTGGGTTACAGATAAGATATAGTCATTAATAAAATTACGAAAAATCACTTATGCTGCATATTGGGCAGCATAAGTGATTTTCTGTCAGATCGGGATTCTGCTATGGTAAATATTTATATGAGAAGTAATCATCTCATAAAGGAAAACTTTAGTTTATAACGCCTCAAAGGTGAGAAGCTCACTTGAGAGTCCGCTGCGGATTTTAACTCTTACCCCGTTTCTGATAAGTTCCCAACCGGAGATATTACAGAAGGTGCGGCTGTTGTCAAAGCCGACGCGATAGCTGTGTTCTGCCGATAGCCCTCTCGGGTAAACCGTAATTTCGTCCGCTCGGTACTCAGGCATTGTGAAAATGCCAACACAGGAGCGGGAAGCATCGGGTGCTGCGGTTTCGAGAACGGCAAAGCCTTGACTGCGAATATCCGGGGTATTCGGTGTATGATGGAATATAAGCGCGTCGGGCAGATACGGACGTATAAAGCTTTTATATAAATCAGTGCTGTGACGTATAAATTCAAATACATCGGGATTCATATCGGCAGTTTTCGGACCGAAAACATTGAGGGTAAGGTGACCGAACATCGCGTTCCGCATATGAAAGTCGAGAGAAGCGCGCTTGTGACAGCCCATTCCGGCAACAAGACGGTCAACTTTTTCCGGAGGGATTGCCAGAGTCATACCGTTTGTAATGAGAAGAGAGCGGGGAGCAACCTGATTATCGGAAACCCATGTGTGGTTAAAGTTTGCGATCATGCCTGCATCGCATCTTCCACCGCCTCCTGCACAGTTTTCAAATATTACATTTGGGAAACGCTTTCTCAGACGGCTATACATCCCGAGATATCCCTGAACATGGCGGAAAGCCCGGCATTCGGTTCTTCCGTTTTCGGTTCTGACATGAAAAACATCACGGGTATCAATATTATAGTCAATTCTGAACAGATCGAGTTTGTAATCAGAAATGACATGAGCCGCCTGCTCCTCTGCCCATTTAACGGCGTCGGGATTAGAATAGTCAAGGAAGCAGGATGCGTGGTTTCCGTTTATATATTCAGGGAACCAATCGGGATGCTCTTTTGCAATTTTATCATAGGTTACTCTTGCCGGTTCCATCCACATTCCGAATTTCAGTCCCTTTGAATGACAGTATTCGCGTATTTCGTCAAGACCGTTAGGATAACGTTCGGGGTTGAAGTTCCAGTTTCCGACCTGTCCCCACCACTCGTTTTCTTTATTGGGAGGACAATACCAACCGGCGTCGATTATGAAAACCTCCGCTCCGGCAGCAGCCATTTGATCGATAAATTGCTTGGTGGTATCTACATTCATATCGTGCTCGGGCCCCATTCCAGAGCCTATGAGACACTTGCGTGAGTCAGCTTCGGGAAGTGTGAATACCGAGCGGCGCATATGCTGATTCATAGCATTTACCGCGTCGTCGATATCTCCCGATATCATTCCAATATGTACTGTGGGGGAAGTCATGGTTTCTCCGGGCAGGATGACATTGAGCGGTTTAAAAGAGTCAAGAGCCATATTAAACGAAATGGCGGTTTCTCCCTTTTCACGATGTGCATTATAATCAAAACTGAATTTATATCCTGCGCTCCATGCAAGCTGTGCGGTGAGAATTGTTCCGTAAATATTGTTTCGGAGCATGAACATTGGGTAGCGGAAACGATTGCGGGTGAAATCCCCACCGAAAGAATGTTCGTCTGGTATAAGCTTGTGCCACGCAAAATCGCCTTCAGTACAGTGCATATCCGCATCCATATATCCAAGAGAATAAACCTCCGATGGGTCACCGTCTTTTTGAAGAGATAGCGGTGTGCACTCAATACCTCCGCTGATGATTCCCAGCTCGCTCACGGCAAGTGGTTTATCGGAACCGTTCTCAATTTCGAGCCAGCGTGAGAAAATCGGACTGCCGTCAAGAAGGGTATGGACCTTTATGAGTGCCTTTTTTCTTTCACATTTAAGAGTAACGACGGCGTGTGTTTTGTTCTCTTCCTCAATATGATTAAAGGAGACGTATTCCAATCCGCGGTCGCAGTATTCGCCGTCTATTTCCAGACGAAATGAGTTCGGTTCGATAAATGTGTTGGGATTCAGCCGGGAAGGGCAGTTTGTCAGGACATTGAGGGGATATCCCGCGGTATTCCAGCCAGATGCGTTAAGCGAGCCTGCGCTGAAGGTCTCCTCATAGACAGTAAGACCGCTGCGGTAACAGAATACAGGAGCGCTTCCGGGTTGAAAATAAATGCCGTGATAGCCATCGGTGAATTCTTTTTTCATAAATCGTTCTCCGTTTCTTCAATCAGTGAATTATAATTATAGGTTTTGTTGGGGCAGTATATCATATAAGATCTCTCTTGTCAATAAAAATCGGCAAGAAAGTCATATTCTTGCACTTTTTTCGAAAACAGGACAAATTTTGGTCTCTGGATTTTGTCGGATTGCTGAGTTTACAGATGCGCAATGAGACTGCATGAAGTTGCGCCCTTATCGTGAAACAGGCTGAACGGTTTATGGTTATTTTGTGACAACACCGGTATATGTTCTGAGACAAATAAACGAGTGCAGCTTTTCTGACGCTGGATAGACGCATACATCATTTTATCGGAAAAATAAAAAGATTGACAATACCGTGAATTTATGATATTCTACAACAATATAACAATATTTCAGATGGAAAAAGGAGAGTATTATGATTCGGAAATCATGCTCGCCATGTATCAGGCGGCGCATGATTTCAAAACGAAACAATAACAGACGCAGAAATCATTTCCTTAAAAACGGAGAATTTTGTGGAAAGAGGAACATAGGAACGATTTTCTGTGTCGACTGAAATTGAAAGCGGCCGGGGATTTTTCCCCGACCACTTCACGTCGGCTTTTTTGTTTTCTTCATTATTTTTATAGCTGCAAGGGAAGACGGCGTGCAGAAAAAAGAAAACAGGCATCGATCGAAAGGTCGACGCCTGTTTTCTGTCTATTAGAGCGCTTTAATGTGATTTACAAGATTGTCTTATCGTCTTATCAATTGGCGCAGTCGGTTTTCCGAGAATTATTTGCCGTTGATGATGCTTGCCGCTTTTTTTAAGCCTTCCAGCATCTCAAAGCCTTCGCCTTTAGTCGGAATAATATATCCTCCCTCATCGATTTCATCCCACGCATATATAACGGCAAGATTGTCAACAGCCGAATCGGAATTTTGTTTTATCCATTCATATGAGTTTAAAATATGCTGACAGAAGTCATCTCCGGTACGGTCGGGGGCATAGCAGGAATAACCGGCAATTTCTGTTTCCCTCGGTCTGTCGTCCCATCCACCGAGCAAAGCGGGCATATAAATGGAGTCGGTATAGTCGGAAAACGCTTTCCAACAGTTCTCATGCGTCCAAGATAAATATTTGTAAGGTGTTTCATAGGATTTATTGCCGTTCTCATCCTCATACATATTAATTTGACGGTAATTATATCCCGTGAAGCCGTCGAAGCCGGCGGACTCATATCTTTTAATACGGTTGGCAAAAACCGATTTATTGAAATTGTTTTCGTTATAATCGATGTTTCCTAATGCGTCACCATAGGGAGAATCACAGCCAAGTACAACGATGCCGGGATATCCGAGCGCGATCATTTGCTGTTCGAGATCATCAAGTGCATTCTTTGTATTTTCAACGCCTCCCATATAATCAATGAGATTATACGGAGTTATGAAAATAATGACAGGTTTTCCGTCAACCTTGAGCGCGTTTGGTTGCGTCATGTAGTGAATGTAATTTTTGCAGGCGATATCCCAGGTTGCTTGCGACGGCGTTGTTGCTGCGTCTGCATTGACAACAAGGAGGCAAAAATCAAGAAGATTGCTGTTTTTTGCTTCAACAAAATAATCGGCAGGGACCGATCCGTAGCCTTCGTTAATGGATGCGTAATAGTCAATCGCGAAAAAGTCGAGTCCGAAATCATAGGCAAGCTGTATTTGATATTCCATTTCCTCGATATCGCAATACCCATAACCCCAAAGCGGTTCTCTGTATTCGTAGAATTCCTCTATATGCCGGTTAGTCAATCCCGCACAGCTGACAAATCCGTACCACAGATAAGCGCCGAGACGCATATTTTGCCCGCTTCTGTCAATAGGGGCGGTGACTTCTTCTGCCGTAAATCCGGCAGTTTCTTCGCCGGATGAAGACGTGGGGAAGGTTGTATTGCTTTCTCCCTTATTTGAATCTCCATCGCCTTTATTTATCGCACATGCCGCAAATGATATGCAAATGACTGCAGCAAATAAAACTGCGGCAAGCCGAATAATAACTTTTTTCATATATTTTCCTCCGTAAATGGTATGATTGGTCAGCTTTTGTTCTTTCTGAAGAACAGTACGAGCAGGATAGCTGCCGCTGCGATGATTGTTGCCGTTATCATTATTATTGCTGTCGCGGTGTCCATTTTTCCGCCGTCTGATACAGTAGAGACGGTGTCGGAGAGCTCCTCTCCGCTCGATATATTGGATGTTTCCGAAGTATTGTCGGTTTTTCCCGGAACGGTATAGGTTATGCTGTCCACCTTTGAGGTGCGATACCCCTCGGAATATCTTGTGATAAGATCATCGCCGTTTTGCTGTGCCTCGGTAAGACCTCCGAAGGCTTTAGCCTCGGCTTCTGTTTTGAAAAACGCGATATATTCTATAAAAACATATTCGTCGACCGCTTCGGCATATCCGGTATTGATATCAAATCTCAGTGAAGATATGGTTCCCGTCCATGCGGATGAGAGCTTGTCAAGCTGCAGTATTCTGTCTCTCCATACTTTGTTTTTTCCTCTGTCGAAGCTGACTGCTCTTGCGCCGCTGAAATCAGGTTCCGTTTCTGTTCCGAAGTACATTACGCTTGTTTTGGTAAGTGTGTTGGCAAAGAATTTTATTTTCATGTATTTGTATTCGTCTGCACTGAATCGGTCGGTTTCACTGAGGCTGACGGTAAAAAGACCGGGTGCGCAGAAAAAACGGCATTCCAAGGAATTATCAAGATGACCTGCGGACATGCCGTAGGTGCTTGTTATAATTCTTGCAATATTCGGAACAGAATCAAATTTAAGAATGATTGCCTCGTTTTCATGTAAGATTCCTGTTTCAGCCGCCGAAACCGGCAAAATTGCTGCCGATGAAATTGCTATGAATACGAGGAATAAAGATGCTGCTTTTCTTATTGTTTTCTTCATAAAATAAAGACCTTTCTCGTAGTATGATAATTTGCAGCGCTTCCGTAGATTATACTTATAAGTATCAAAAGTTTTCCTGTGATTTTTCGGTTCTGACGTCAGACGATGCTTAATTATGCTTTATTATAGTATATATTTTATTTTTTCGCTTGTAAAGGGCGTTTTATTTATTGTAAAATCGTATGATGATATTTTCGATTGTATAATACAATTGAAAAATACTATATTACAATCCTTATTTTGTATTGTAATTTATAATATAATCGTTACGGTGGATTGAAAAATCTTTGATTTTGTTTTATATAACAAATGATAATTTAGCGGACCCTTGAAAGAATCGAGAGAACGTTTTTCGGCATTCTTTGCCCGTGTGCGAATAGGAATTTAGTTGCACTAAAAACGCCTACCCGATTTTCTTTCTTCCAAGAAATGAAAATGACAGAATCCGCTTCGCGGAGTCTGTAAAAAGAAAGAACCGCAAGGAGGAGAACCGCTGCATTTCCTAAACGGAAATGCAACGCATGGTCCTCCCCCTTTGAAC
>USPP01000023.1 GCA_900556615.1 uncultured Eubacteriales bacterium | reverse complement strand
GATATCTCCTCCCGCAAACTTCAATCCATGAGATAAGTACCAGGTTCCCTCCTCCATTATAGTACTATTAATACTCTCAACTTGATCAAAACGGTAGATCATATCCTTGTGCACCTGATCAATGGAGCATCCGCAGATTGAATCATGCGGATGATTTTGCAAAAGATACTTCCACGCGGTTTTACGGTAGGAATCATATGGTGAAAAGCCGTATTGATCAAAAAGAAGAAGAGACGGCTCCATTCGCTTTTCCAATAATGCCTGACAATAATCGTTTCTTGCCTTCAAAAACTGTCGGGAAGAAAGGACATGCGTTAAGACCTGAATATAATTCGCTTTCAGATTTTTTCCGGGCTCTCTGAGTTCTCCCACACAATGCGGCAAAGCGTTTCGATCGGTAATATGCTTTAAAGCTTCCAGCAGATTTGTTTGTACAACCTCGTCATCCGGATACATTTCCTGAAGCTTTTTCTTATATTCCTGCGTTTCTTCATGAAAAGGTTCATGATCGAGCGCGTCCCAAAGAACGATAAAAGGTACATTCGCTCTGCTCTTTTCATGCTCGATATGCTTGCGTGCTTTTTCGGCAAACAATTCATCCTCCGCCTTAAGCCAGAATCCGGAAACACGCTGCCCGCAAACATCCGCTGTAAAGCATCCGTAACCGTTGCTGTCCGGAAGCTTGAAAACATCTACCGACGAACCGTCCGGAGCTTCCCAAACAAACATGGATGGCGTAGTATGTTCGTTAGTGCCGCGCCCCAAAACCGCATTGTTAATTCCAAAACCTTCAAAAATCTGCGGCATTTGTCCCATATGTCCGAAAATATCACAGATATAACCGCATTTCCAAGGTTCCGTTCCTACGGAACGGCAAATCTCTTCTCCTTTCAGAAGATTACGAATCAACGCTTCTCCGGAAACCAAATATTCGTCCGGCATGCAATACCACGGACCAATCAGAACCCTTCCCTGTGCGATCAATTTTTTCAAACGCTCACACCCCTCAGGATTGATTTCCGCATAGTCCTCAAGAACGATTGTCTGACCATCCAAATGAAAAACGCTTTCGGAATCATATTTTTCAAAATAATCTACCAGATGGTCTAACATATTTACTAAACGGAAACGGAATCCCTGAAAGGTTTGATACCATTCCCTGTCCCAGTGAGTTCCGGAAAAAAGATAGATATGCATTGTTTACCTCCTGCATACAACAATAAACATACATTTAATACACCCAAAATTTTACTGCACAAAAGCTGTTGTTAATCAGCTATTGTATATTCCTTCCTCTCTCCAGATACGGTTCATTAACTCATATCTTTCAAGCGGCATACCGGTATATACACAATTCGAGGTACAAAAAATGTAGCCCGGTGCTTCCATCCCCTCCTTTAATGAGCGTCGCACATCGGCTATACATTCTTCCTCTGTACCGGTCTGAAGCAAACCGCAGTTGACGTTTCCGCACAATGCAACTCTTCCCTTTGTAATACGGCGAACCTCCGGAATCGAGACACCTCCCTGAGGATCAAGCGAATGAATGGCATCAGGACCGCATTCCACTATTTGCTCCAATATCGGCATGATATTACCGTCCGTATGTTTTATGGAATAAAGTCCCATAGAACGGTATTCGTCAATAACCCGTTTCAGATACGGCGCAATAAATTCCTCAAACAAAGAAGGACTGAAAAAAGGATTGGTGTTCAGACAGTAATCGGAACATAATGCAAATCCGTCAAGCAATCCGGGATGATGCGCTGCCATCTCCTCTGCAAATTTCAAAGAATCAGCAAGCTGTTTTTCTGCTCTCTGCTTCATTTCTTCAGGCTCATCATACAAGCTCATTGAAAATTCCATCATATTGCTGCCTTCGGGGATATAAAAGGTCGGGTCTCCGTGCATAGTTAAATAATAGGTATCTCCTGTTCTTTCCCTGATTGCCTCCAGCAACCTGACGGTATCGTCCAAATGACCGGGATTGGGGTGCACAAAAATGGCATTATGATGATATTTCTCCGCCGTTCGTATATAGACATCCGCCATATCCTGTATCTGCAGTTCTCTTTCCCTGACACTCATCTGATACCACTGATAATAGCTCCGATGAGAGGGATGAACCTTGCCGAACGCCTCCATTGTAAGATAAAATACCAATTCAAAATGAGGAACATGCCCTACGATAGGTTCTCTTTTTAATGCTTTAATAAATTTCTCTTTCGGTGTCATTTTCTTCCCTTTCCTACTTAAACATGAAAAGTCTGACGATTCTCCTCGACAGATTTAAAAGCGATAACCGGTACGTTGTTGATCCTATACATTTTTCAAGTGGCTTGTCCTGTATTTTCCTGGAGAGATACCGATAATTTTCTTAAATACTTTTGTAAAATAGCTTTTATCCGTAAATCCGGTCATAGCGGCAATATCGTCTATCGAAAGAGAACGGTCCATCAGAAAGCTTTTACTCTTCATAATTCTTATTTTATTAATATAATCGGTTATACTGCACTGCATTTCTTCACGGAATATTTTGCTGATATACGATTTACTCATATACACATGATCGGATAAATCGTCAAGCGATATGTCCTGCGAATAGTTTTCTTTAATGTAAGTTATTATTTTATAAATAATATCGGTATGCTTGATTTTGCTGAAATTGAATATATAGTTTATAAATCGGTCAAACGTCTTTTCAATACACCTGGACATATCCTCGATACTGTTAAAGTTATTCATTTCCTTAAAATAATCCGCATTAATTAGAAATATCTGTTCTGCATCGATTCCTCTGTCAACGGCAATCTGAGAAAGAAATACGATAATTTCCAATATTCTGTTTTTGGCAATTTCAATATTATCTTTATAATTTGTATAGATCCAAGCAGTAAACTGACCGAAAAAATCTCTAAGTAAATCAGGATCTTGTTGCTTTATCACATCGTTAAGCTGATTCTGAATTTCAAAAAAATCCCTGCTATTAGAGATACGCTTTTCAGCAGATTTATATATCTCATTTAAAATAATCATCGATCCCTGCGTATCAAAAGAATCGGAATGTATTTTTAAAGGAGCAAAGATCTTGACTGCCAACATAGAAAGCGCTTCCATTTTCTCAATGGTAATAGAGGGTATACGGTTTGATAATTGCGATAACTCATAATTCTCTATAGAAAACGGACCGATTATGATTCCCACCTCTCCATGGCTGAAATCCTCCTCCTGGGATATGGCAATAAAAGTCGCTCCGATAGGACAATAATACTCATATTTCCCGCCATATATCTGCGATTCATAGCAGCCATACAGGTGCGTGTTACGAAAATCACATACTTCGGGGCAATTTTTACAAAAATGCTTATTGTCTGTAAATTCCTTTTGCTTTATATTAAACTTATTACAACCTACATCAGATAAAGTTGAAAGATATCTCAAATATTCATCCGTATTTTCTTTTATCATAATTGAAATCCCTTATGACTCACAAAAAACCTCAAATCTCTTTTTAACATAAGACACCATTACTCATAAATTCTATATTTATGCACTGCAGTTATGATGATAAAGTTTTTGCACACGCTTTCGTATACAATGCTTTTTGCATTATCGCAAAACAGCAAGAATGGTTTCGGCGATCGATGCCATTCCTTTGTCTCCGGGATGTTTTGCTGTATTCTCCGATGTAACAATATGCTGCTTTCCATCGTTTCCCGTAACTGTCGTATTCATTCCGCATTGATAATCATTTCTGCCGCGTATATCTTTTAAACTGACAAAAGATACACTGCAAATTTCCGCTACGTTTTTTTTGATCTCGCCTCGTTCTTCATCCCAAAAATCATCTATAATCAGGATTTCTGCATTAGGGCATTTTTCTTTGATATAATGGATCATATATTCAAAATCGGATTGGAAAGTCACAAGATCATCACAGTATTCACTCAGCTGAACTGTGACTAAATCCAGATCAGCATCAAGCTTGGAATCAAGTATCTGAAGTGTCTGTACACGATCGGAGGAAGTAATTTCCCAAACTGAAAAATTATAAGCATTTCCTGCTACATCACCGTATATATCCTTAAGTCCTGCCGTTACACGATGAAAGTAATCCATCTCAGGAGAGGATGCCCCCATTCCGGAATCACTCCACCAATAATCACATATAGGCTGAACAGTAATGCTGTTACCGATTGCAAGATACTTATAAACATCCTGGGAATCGTTATGGTTTTCACCGACCGCACCGATAAAAACATCGTCTACATATACACTGGCGCTGTCGGATTTCATAAGGGTAACATCGATTTGAGTAATATTATCCTTGATTTCCAGAAAGCCCTCAATATAGGACCACTCGTTGGCAGCGCCGCCTTCCGCATAGTAGGCATATTCTATCGAACCATCGCTTTTTATCATCGCGGAAGCAAGAGAGACTTTTCCGTAAACCCATGCGCTGATTTTATATGTTTCGCCTTTTTTTCAGAGATCCATTTCGTATATTTAGCATGAGTATTATCGAGAAGAAGAGATTTTGTACCGCTATGTACGACATCATCTGCTATCGTAACAGGTGTATCACCGAATTCTATCCAATTTTCGCCGTCGTTCTCAAAGCCGGGATTATCGATAATATTCTCTCCCACCGGCTGCGGATTGTTTTCTTCCGGAGGCGTGAGTAGTTCGTCATTCGGATCTGTTGCCGCTGGAGGTTCTGTTTCATAGGCAGCAAGTATCCTGTCGGCAATTGCCGCCATTCCCTTATCTCCGGGATGTCCTGCGACGCCTGCATGTGTCACGGTATGTTCCGAACCGTCATCACCATATACTACAGTATTCATTCCGCAGTTATATTCACTTTTTCCGCGCACATCTTCAAGACTGACAAAGGTCAATCCGCAGCGATCTGCAGCCGATTTTTTTAATGCCCCGCGTTCGGCAAAATAATAGTCATCTAAAATCAGGATTCGTGCTTTTGGACACTTATTCTGAATATAACGAATGAGGTATACGAAATCATTTTCCAATCCGTTAAGAGTTGCAGTTGCGTTTTCGCTCAGTTGAATCGTAATCAGATTCAGATCTTCTGCAAGCATGGAGTCCAATATTGAAAAAGTTTGAGAGCGTTCCTTGGACACCGTTATTTCCCATACAGAAAAATTATATGCCTCCGCCTGTATGTTTTTATATTTTTTCTCAAGTCCGGAGGTTACAAGATGAACATAGTCCTTTTCAGCAGAAGAAGCCGCCATTCCGATCTCATTCCACCAGTAATCGCATTTCTGATGTTTGGTAATGCTGTTTCCGATAGCCAAATATTTATATGTCTCATCGCTGCTATCAGGGGCAACAGTATCCGAAACGGGATTTTGATTTTCTTCTTTTGTTATTATGGTATCATCAGAGATTACTTTTTCTTTGCCGGCGCAGCTGCTCAGCGTAAACAGCAGCAGTATAGAAATCCACGTCATAAAAAAGGTTGACTTTTTCATTGTAATATTTCCCCTGTTCGTAATATAATTTATATCTTTATAATGCTGTCAATCATTAATTACTTCATATATTCAGCATATTATAAAAAACTTAAGGGTATCTCAAAAAATTCAATGTTCATAGACGGCAAAGAGATTTTTTCGTCCGTCAAAACAAAAATTTCGCAGACAGCGTATCCATCTGTCAAGGATTTTTGTGACGAATGACAGAATGACAGAAAACAGATCGAATCGGATTGGGGGAATGAATTTTTAGAGGTGCCCTTAATTTAAAACAAAATTTTCCTCGCCGGCGGCAAGATTTCTTGCTTTTTAATACTCCTAAACGCTCTCAATAGTTCCGTAACAAGACAGAACATTCGTCAGTGGTAACTACCTGAAAATACCAAGCATGATTCCACTATTATTGTTCCAACTGAAAAAAACATATCTAAAAAACGCGGGTGACTTCGAAAAATCAACAGTTCACATTTTAATACATAATTCTCGAAGTCACCTTTCATTTATCGATTACTTTTCTGTTATAAATTCTTGCCAAAGACATAGATTTTATGAACGAAACGCAAAGCGAATGTTATATGTTATATTTTTGACAAGGCATTATTTATTAGTATCATACCGCTTATCTATCTTACTCTTCAATTCCATAGTTTACCAGTGTCTTGTTCAGCATACGAAGTGTGACACTTTCGTATCTTTTATACCAAGATGCAAAATTGCGGCTCGGCATATTGAGAAATGCAATCAGTCCGTTGCCCATTTCTCCTATCATATAATAATTGAAATAACCAAGATCAAATACTCTTCCCTGACAGATAATATCAAGCATCTCTGCCGATTCATCATCCCTCGAATATCTGGTCTTAAGCGCAGTTTCGTAGTATTCAGGCAACACAGAACGGTGTCCCTCTGCGGCAAGAGCCTCAAGAACAGCGCTTGTACGGGACGGATTATATGCCGATATCGGAACGCCAAACATATTAGTTCCGGCATCAACATTGGTATAATAATATTCAAGAGATGTATCCATTTTGGGCCATGGTATAATTCCGAATTCAATATCAGAGTCCCGCAGTTCCGCAATTCCGTCGATATTGGCATCAATAAATAAAGCTCTGCCATCTCTGAACACATCGTCAGGCTGAAGCTTTGTTTGAGCTACGTCTGCATCCATATCCTTAAATACATAGGAAATTTCATTATCGCTCATATCGTAGAACCAATCCAAAACCTCAATAGTCTCCGGAGTATTCAGACTTATATACGGTATATCATTTTCATCTTTATTCAGAATCGACTGTCCCGCCGTATAGAGAATCTCAATCGGTCCGCCGTATGCACTGGTAACATATCCGTAGCGATCTTCTTCCTTAGTCATTACCGTATCGCCGTTAATATCGTTTTTTGCCTTAGTTGCGTACTCAAGAAATGCATCATAATCCCATTCATTATCTTTTACCATCTGATAAGGAAATTCAAGATTCAGTTGCTTCATAAGATCCTTGTTAAACAGAAGAGCACAGGTAGAACCGGTACACTGATAGCTTATATCTCCGTTCATAACATAAAGCAGATTATTTACAGACAAATTCTTTCTTGCGTTCTGATCCCAATATTCGCGCGTCAGATCAACATATTCCAGATCTTTATTCCAATCAAGAAACAGTCCCGCATTGGCATATACAAAAGCCGCGCGTGCATGCGGAACCACGACGTCATATATATCTTCACCGGACGAAATTACATCCATGGCATCGGTTTCATAATTCCAATTTGAACTCTTTTCACAAGCGATTTCTATCTTTAATTCTTCCGCCACAAGACTGTTTCTTTTATAAACAGCCTCATCTACTCTGTTTTCATCCGAGGACTCAGCAAACAAATCCGAAAGCCATCTCTCATAATCGCGAACTAAAAAAGTAAATTTATATCCCTCATAATCCAAATCTGACGGTAATCCTGCATATTCAAGTAACCCGATATTCGAGGGATCTTTTTCGGAAGATGCTACGCTTCCCGTGTCGGATGAATCGGGAGTTTTCGACGTCGTACAGGCTGCCGCCGAAAACAAAATCACACTCGCCAACAAACACAACATAATCTTTTTCATTTTAATCTCCATTCCGCCTCCCAAGCAGCGACACAAATTGTTTCGGCGTGAAACAGCTGCGCTCCCATACAAGCTAAACATATCTTTTTCACGCTATAAGCTCCACCTTCAAAATTGCGAAAAAATTACTATTTTCGAATTATAATAATCTTTTCCTATTTCTTACAGCTAACTTCTTATTCAAGGTGCTGTATTCTGATAGCTGTTTTTATCCGCGCAATATGTATCGGTTAATATTCGCTTCCTGTTTGTACGGCTCCAAATCGCAAAACAAGATTTGCCGCGGCTGCTGTACATAATTATCATGTACAGAGCCGCGTTTCTTTACCAAAAGTACTAAGCTGATGCAATTTCGGTAAATTTATTTACCGGTATATCTTCTTTTTTCCAACACAATTACTGCTGCAGCGGCAACAACCACTGTCGTTACGGCTGTTACAACAAAATCGGAAGTTCCGGGATTCGGATCCGGATTCGGATTCGCGGTTTCACCTGTATAAGCGTCTGCCTCCGCCTGTGTCTTAAAGAAGGCGATATATTCTATCGAGAAGGTCTTACCCTTATTAGCCTCATCATGTGCGTATTCAGCGGTATTCATATCAAAACGGAGAGCTCCGATATAATTCTGCCACTTATCTCCGCAAAGAGTTCCCATGTCATAAACCGTGCTGTGCCATGCATTGTCAGCCGTTATCGGAAGCTCGACCATATAATTACCGTCAAAGGCAGGACCGGGATGTGCATTCAGATCGGTATAGTTCACATAAAACAGCGTGAGCTTATCATTGTCACATTCGGATTTATATTTAATCTTCATGTATTTATAATCGCTTGCGCTGACGGTATCCTCCGTATACGGACGGACTACATTCGCAAATAATGCGGCTTTTCCGGTCATGATATAGAAATGAAGATGATTCTCTACGGCCGGATCAACTGTAAACACAAGTGCATCTTCTCCGGAGACAACAGAACCTCCATGAGGAAAAACTGTAGTTCCGTCTTCTTCACTATTCTTACAATCCTTAAATCTGAGAACAAACTCGTCTCCGGCAAATACGGAAACGGACAGAAGCATTACAGCCGCCAGAACGACCGCAACAGTTGATAATATTTTTTTCATTGTCATATTTCTCCTTAATATATTATTTTATTGCATCAGCAAATAGTTTTTTATTTACTTTTTTTATTTTTAACAACAAGGACTGCTACAATCGCCGCAATTACAACAATAGCAATTCCAATTCCGATATATAAGCCGGTATTACCGCCTTTCTCTTCCGGCTTTTCGGTAGCGGAAGCGGTATCGCTAACTTTATCGGTATTATTTGCAGAAGAATCTTCCTTACTCTCAACAGGTTTATCGGTTGCGGCGTCCGTGGTGTCTTGATTCGATTCCGTAACCGGTTCCGTAGTAATCGGTTCCTCCGGATCAAGCTCGGATTTGTATGCCTTTGCGTCTGCTTCTGTTTTGAAAAACGCAATATAGGAAACCAAAAATTCATCACCGGCAGAATCAGCCGTCAGACCGGCACCGTCCATGATAGGATCAATATCAAATCTCAGCGCGCTTATGTAGTCTTTCCAATTTGCAAGAGTACTCATATCGAAAATCAACGACTGCCATCCGGCACCGTGCTTTATATCAAGGTCAATCATATTTTCAGCCGTGAACGCAGGACCGGGATTGTTGTTAAGATCGGTATAGGTAGCATAAAAGAGTCTGAGCACATCGTCCTCGGCAGCTGAATTATATCTGATCTTCATATACTTGTATTCGGATGCGTTAAGGGGAGTTTCACATTTTGTGTTCTCTGCTCCGAGTCCGAACCAGAACAGGGGATGCGTTTCACCGGTAAGGGTGAGCTTCAGTGCATCTTCTTCAATAGCCACTTCCATTGAATCCACATGTAGAATATCAGGATATTCCTCCACGCTGTTGAAAGTAATTACATACTCATCTGCGGCAAATACATTTACCGAGAATATTGCCGTTACGACAATAACGAGTATAAGGGAAAACGCGATTTTTTTCATGATGATTCTCCTTTTATAATATATATATTTTTATCCACCCTCATGGCAGATGGAATAAACTTTATACTACTTAAACACACAAATTTAAGTTTTCCGTTCGAAGCAAACACCTGCCTATTTCTTCAGAATGAGAAGCGTAACTATCTCAAACGGTTTAAACGTAATATGAATATTTCCGTCTGAAATCGCTATTTCCTCCTTAATATCCTCCAGAAAATTAGTGCGGAAACACCTTTTTGCATAGGAAGGAAGCGTAATCGTACAATTCGTCTTACACCGTTCGGATTCATATAATCTCAATACATAAGCATTCTCAATAAGCTCCGCCGGTTTTACTGTTTCACATATGATATTTGTCTGAGACACAAGTGCGGGCGCCTGTATCGGTTCAACAATCTTTCCTTTTGCAATCACATACGGCATATTCAGCATATACGCGGGATATATAACGGTTTCAGCACCAAATGCACCGTCGTGAGGCAAAAGCGAGTAGGTAAATTCATGCTTGCCACGATCCCCGGTAACATCGGGACGTATCCCTCCTCTAAGCAAGGAAAGCCGCATATCCGATCCTTCTGCCGAAATACCATATTTACAATCGTTAAGAAGCGCTACACCAAATCGGCTTTCGGACATATCGGACCACTTATGATTGCACACCTCATATTTAGCGGCTTCATAACAATTATTCTTTGTGGTCGGACGGTCAATACTACCGAATTGAATCTCGTTCTTTATAAACGAGGAATTGATATCACAGTCAAATCCGACTTTCAAAAGTCTGTGAACATCATTCCAATCCACAACCGTATGAAAATCGATCCGCGCCGAATATGCGCTGAAGATCATATCCTGAATAAGCTCTGTTTTATCGGATATACGGTACTTTGAGCGTATAACAAATTCCGCCGCACCGTCTGAAGCAACGTTCCTTTCAATAAGTTCTCCGCACGGCTGCATTTTCAAATACTGATCCGAATCGATATCCCAGTTATCATATATTCTCGGAATATCTTCTCCGATATAAAATGTGTTAAGAGGGTTTCCCTTCTTATTGCGGACCTCGCGGTTACAGCCCCGTAAAACAAGAGAAACGATGAATCCATTATCGTCAAATTCGACATTCAGAAAAGGCGTTTTAAGCGTATTGCCCGTATAGATAAACGGACTGACGGCTTCATTCTTTTGATCAGAAAGCTTTATTTCGGTATATCCGAACGCTGGGATCTCAAATCCGCCTATAATAGCGATATTTCTTCCACATATGTCCGCATACTGCTGGCATGTATATCCAATACCCTTCAGATTTTCGATTTTTACATTGTCGTTTCTTGCAAAAGGCAGTGTATTAAAAACCGTAATACAATTCTCCGAACCGTCGGTAAGCTTATTCAGATATTTTTCTGTTTCGCTTTCCGCGTCAAGAATGATTTTTGCCGTTTCTTTCTTTGTATTCTCGTTAACGGGAGTAATACAGGTGCCGGGAAGAATGTCATGGAATTGATTCTGAAGAAGAGCTTTGAGTATTTCCTCGCTGCGAACATTTTTGCTTTCGCCGCTTATAACATTAAAGTATTCCATGTTTCTTATTGCATACTCGGCTTTGCGGTTGTTCCGTTTTATATCGTGCATCTGTGTAAGCGTACCGCGATGAAGCTCAAGATACAGTTCCCCACTGTATACAGGAAGATAGACGGATTCTTTCTCTATACTGCTCATAAATTCGCTTACCGTAGTATAATATTGCTCCGGTATGCCGGCAAGTTCCCGTACTCTTCGCGAATCCTCAAGCATTCCCCATGTAGGGCCTCCTCCTCCGTCTCCGTATCCGAATGCGAGCAGCTTCTT
>USPP01000022.1 GCA_900556615.1 uncultured Eubacteriales bacterium | reverse complement strand
TTATTGTGGCGGCTATATATATTACGATGGCAACGGCCAGAACGACCAGCAGAATGATCAGGTTTTTCGTTTTTTTCATCGGTTTCACCTTTCTTGGGGATCAGCGCTTTACCCTTCGGTTCCAAACGATAAAGCCGATGCCGAGTGTAATTACCGGGATTATGCCGATCAGAATGATTCCCCAAAGATTTGCAGAGGCCTCCGATACGGTAAGCGATTCTATCTGGAGAGATTTTGCATTGATCGTGACAGAGGCTTCCTTCTCACAGAGATTGGTGAGAACAGACATGAAGTAGGAGAGATTAGAAAAGCTGCCGGCGGTTCCGCTGTCAGTAACGGCGAGGGAGGAGAACCAAACAAGCTTTCCTTCTGTTCCGTTATCGCTGTTGGTTATGGCAGACATAGCGCCGATTACATATTTGCCTTCAATGTCTCCTTCCTCTTTGGAGGAGGAGGTATCTTTATTAATCTCTGTTTTTGCATAACCCTTTACTGTGGTGGTGAGAAGCTCGGAAAGCGTGACGCCTTCCGGTTTGTCCTCGGAAAGGGTAATGGCATGGCAGCTATACATAATCATATTTGTATTGGACGATAAAGACGAGGTAAAATCGTTGCTGACGATATTGGGCAGAATATAGGAGGGCCCGTAGTAGCTGTAATAATTTGCCGCGCTTCCTTCCAAGACAAACACATCGTTATATTCAAGTCCCATGGATTTGGCAAAGCCATAGAGATTTTCAAGATTTCTGTTTTCAAGGTTAGTATTATAATAGGAGGTCATAATGACTTTTCCTCCATTAGCGGTATACTCCTGAAGCGCAGTTATTTCGTCATTTGTGAAATCCTTAGAGGCGGCGTTTATAAACACTGCCGACGCGTCTTCGGGAACAGTTCCCTCGGTAAGAAGAGGAAGCTCCTTATATTCAATATTTTCATCGTCAATAAGATCGGTTATCGTGGAGTCAAGCTCTGTTTCTCCGTGACCTGTCACATAGTATACAACGGGGAGATTTTCTGTTGTCAGATAATCGATAGCGGAGGTAAGCGACTGTTCAATATTGAAATAGGTGGTGCCGGTTGGAGTTACGCCGTAGTAATAGTAATTATAAAGCTCTTCTTCCGAATACTGTACAGGGAATATCTCGTCATAGGTTATCACGCGGGAACGTCCGTTTGTTTGATTGACAAGTATGAGGTTTGTCTGCTGTGAACTCAGCGTTTCATCGGTATACTGTGAGACAAAACCGGGTTTTACTGCTGGATCAACGGTTGAATAGCTTACGTTGGAATTCAAGTCGGTGTACTTTGCGATATATTCTTTTGCCAAAGAGTTTACATAATCGGATTCTGCGACGATATAGACAGTTATTTTGTCCTTTACCTTTGACATAATGTCACGGCTGATGTCAGAGATCTCATACAGTCCGGCAGAGGATGTGCTGTATTTCGTATATTTTGAAGGCAAAAGATTCAGCGCGAGATTTATGATGATTACGATCGCTATAACGACCGCCGTGATTACTATGCTGTAACCGCCGAGCTTTATGACCTTTTTGTTGATAGCGTTTTCTTTTTTCATTGCAGTCACTCTCCCTCCCTTAGCTCCAGCGCCGTTTCTCGACGCTTTGGACGGTCAAGAAGCAGAACAGGAATGCGATTGACAGATAATATATAATTACGGTCATGTCAACAAGCTGATTTGTTACAAAGCTATTCAGCGCGTCAAATATGGAAATTGCCGTTACGAATTTTTGGAACAGACCGGCAAAGATCGAGTTATCGGAGAGATAGACGATAAGAATTCCCGCTTCCAGCACGACTGCCGTTGTAAAAGCAATCCAGTAATTCCTTACAAAATAATATACCGCAAGCGCAATCAGGCAGATGAGTACCGTAAAAGCAATATAAGAGGCGATAGCCGTATCGGGAAGGGCTCCTGCAAGAAGCGTGGAAGCGTAACATACGACCAGTGCTGTAACTCCGAGTACCGCTGCGATAATCTGAGATTCGGTCAAAGAGGACATGAACATACAGATCGCTACCATGGCGGCACAGAGCAAATAAAAAGCAAGTATCGAAGTGTAGGTGGCAAGGAAGCTCACGGTACCGTACATCGACATAACGATCGGATAAAACATCATAATCACGGTCGGAATCGCAAAAACGGTCATCATAGCGAGATATTTTCCGAGGACGATCTGAGAGGTTTTCAGGGGGAGAGTATAGAGCAGAAGGTCGGTTTTCTGATGCCGTTCCTCAGCGAAGGATTTCATGGTTACGATTGGTACCGCAAGCATCAGAATCAGCGCTACGGTCGGAAGGACTGTTTCCATATTGGGATAACCGTACTGGAAATTGATCAGTTTTACGAAAATTCCCGCCATGACAAGGATCAGCGCGATTGCAATGTAGCCTGTCATGTTTGAAAAATAGGATTTTAATTCTTTTTTATAAACCGCACTCATTCGTCGTCGTCCTCCTCATCGCTTTTTTTTCTGCCGAAAAGCGGGACATAATCCTCCTCGCCGTCTTTTTCGTCCTCTTCTTCTGTGCTTTCTTCGTCGCTTTCCTCAAAATTCTCTTCTGTTTCATTCTCTTCTGTTTCGTCGTCATCATATACATTTGACGCATCGGTGAGACGGAAGAAAATTTCTTCCAGTGAAAGCTCCGATTTTGCCAGCTTTCTTACGGCAAAATGTTTTTCCGCAAAGGCGAAAAAGAGCTTTTCTCTGATATCGCAATCTGCTTCCACCTCGATGTCGATATCGTAAAGATTACTGTCCTCTGTATTTTGCGCTATATCATAGCCGATGATTCCGGGGATTGAGGAGAGGATAGAATGAATCGAGTCGGAATTGGCGCGAACCGTCACGGCAACCCGGTTTTCCGGCATGTTATTACGCCGGATATTTTCAAGGGTATCGGAGGCGACAAGATTTCCACGGTTAATAATCATAACATGATCGCAGACCGCGCTCACCTCTGCCAGAATGTGACTGGAAAGGATAATCGTACGACTTTGACCGAGCTTGGCAATAAGCTCGCGTATTCCCGATATTTGGCGGGGATCAAGTCCAACCGTTGGCTCATCGAGGATGATCAGCTTCGGTTCCCCGAGCATAGCCTGTGCGATACCGACTCTCTGTCTGTAGCCTTTTGAAAGATTTTTGATCAGCCTGTCCTTCATATCGGTAATGTCGGTTTCTTCCATGACGCGGTAAACTTCCTCGAAAATACCGGACGGTTTGATTCCCTTTGCCTCTGCAACAAATCGAAGATATTCCATCGGCGTCATATCGGGATATACAGGCGGGATTTCCGGCAGATAGCCGATACATCTTTTGGCAGACAATGCATCCTCATAAATATCGTGACCGTCAATAAGCACCTGACCGTCTGTAGGAGCAAGGCATCCGGTTATCATGTTCATGGTTGTAGATTTTCCGGCTCCGTTAGGACCGAGGAAACCGTATATTTTCCCCGGTTCAATCGTGAAGTTCATATGATCGCCGTATTTTTTGGTAAGGTTTCTTACCTCTATCAACGTGATTTCCTCCTAATAATTGAATTTTTTTGCGAATTATATTTACACCATTTTAATTTATCATATATTTGTGATTGTTTTGTGATAGAGGTGTGAATATTTTATAGATGATTTGCTTAAAACGCAAATTATTTATTGAAAAGAAGAAGTTCGGCAGAGCAGGAGGCTGCAAGGGCAGCCGCCGCGTCGGCTTTTTCGTAGTGATACGGAGCCATTGCGCAAACGGTTTGCATAATATGAAAGGTTCCGGCGTTAAAGCATTTATCTCCGGCAATGAAAAAGATTTGCCCGTCCTTCAGAATCAGCTCGGCGGGGGTGTTTGTCTCGCCCATAAGAAGAGAAAGGATTTCTCCCGCCGCGCGATAAGCGGTTTCGGGATAATCCAGAACAAAGGCGCTGTTGTCATTTGGCAGACGGATACAGTCGGATTTAAAGAGGAGATGAGAGGAAATTCTTGTAAAACAGATAAAATTTTTCAGCGAAATATGATGTTCGGGATAGCAATTCGCTATCATGCGGATCGCGGCCTCTGAGAAAATCTCAGAAATTTTTGTGGTTCTCGAATTAAGAATCGCGGTTTCCGATTGGCAGAAAACAGAGGTGACGCCGCGAGAGGAGAGTTCTTCGGTTCTGAGGATAAGATTTCTTTGAAGCGATGCGGGGAAATACCATCGGCACAGTCCGTCAGAGACAACGGCGAAGCCTTGTTCCCTCAAAATACCGTAACAAAGGGTAAAGATCTCTGCTCCTCCGTTTGGCCATAGGGAAAGATATTTTTGCTGTTCTTTGGAAGAAAGCATGGAAAAAAGATTGCGCTTTTTTCGGAGAAAATTACTTTTACGGGAAGAATTGTTTTTGGCGGTAATGCTTCCGCTTTGGTCTGATATTATTGCCGGCATACGAAGCTGTTCCATGTAATGAAGAAAATGATTCATTTTTTTCTGCGAATTTTTCCGTGTGACGGCTTTATTACTGCGTCAAACGGGGAAATCCGTATTCTCCTTCTATACTATTTGTTAGGCAATTATAAAACGCTGTTTTATAATTGATTCATTTGCGGCAGATTTACGCACGCTTATTGCCGCAGTCCGAAATCAGAGATTTTGTATTGCTCCCTTGATAGCGGACTCGTTTTGCTCGTCCTAAAGATATGTTTTCATCGGAGGTCCGCTGAAAAAACAAAATGGAATTAAGGCGGTACCGCTTGATTTACGGCTAACGCCTTTATTGCGCATATGCTTGCCTCTATTCCGTCAACCTTCACAAATTACGTCGGCAGAGGGGGCACTCTTGCCTCCTCAATTGGTATTATCTGACGAAAAATCTGGCAGCGCATCTGTACCGTCAAAATTGTTAAGAAATCACTGAATCAATCTCAACGGATGATTGCCCGGCATCGTTAAAAAAACTTGAAATAGGAAGCTAATGACGTCAAAGCGCAAGCCGTGAACTCGGCGGTGCTGCTTTTCCCATATTTCTGCGTTTTTTTGCTTTGCCGTTCAAAAAATCATCTCAGAAATCTATATAGCCGTTTTATTCAGCGATTCCTTAAATTTGCTGACTTTTACAAACGGCTGTAGATTTTTTTCTTTTGGGTATCTCTAAAAATTCAATGTTTATAGACGGTAAAGAGCTTTTTTCATCAGTCTAAACAGAAATCACGCAGACAGCGTATATATCTGTCAAGGATTTTTGTGACGAATGACCGAAAACAGATCAAGCCGGATTTGGGCAGTGAGGTTTTAAAGTACCCTTTTGATTATGACAGTATGCCATTCATTTTCATAAAAAAACGGATACGATAGATATTTATTTGATTGTGCGCTTTATACAATATTACTTCAGTTTCATAATTCTGTCAAGTCTTATTTAGATAATATTATCCTGTGTCTAAAATGTAAATTTTAGCCTCTGATACTTGTCTCTTTCTATAGAAAAGATTATAATTATAACTAAAGTATATTTACACAGATGCCGGGGCAGCTTCGATCGTATAAATATTATGAAATATGCCGTTTCCGCTGAATGATGAAGCAGATGTGTCCTGATTAATTTTTCGGAGGATGAGTTGCGAAACTATGTTTGAGCTTGCCGAAATATTACCGCTTGCTGCTCAGATAAAAAAGCTTTATGTAAAAGCCTGCCGTGCAGTTTGCAAGAAGTATGAGCTTACGCAGACGGAATTTGATATTCTCGATTTTCTTGGGGGTAATACCGGATTTGATACCGCAAAGGAAATATCCCGACACAGACAGATAAAAAAGGCGAACGTTTCGACCTCTGTGGAGCGTTTAATAAAAAAGGGCTATTTAAAACGCAGGACGGATCCGGAGGATAGACGTTTTATTCATCTTGAGCTTACCGGAAAAGCTGCTCTTCCGATGACGGAGATTAAAAAAACTCAGGACGATTTCTTTTCGCGCTTTTTCGCCTGTCTCAGCAAAGAGGAATTTGAAACCTATAAAAATCTTACTGAAAAGCTCCTTTTGTCAATAAAAATATACGGAAAAAAGATCGATG
The DNA here is from genome assembly GCA_900556615.1 of uncultured Eubacteriales bacterium. Classification (GTDB taxonomy): domain Bacteria; phylum Bacillota; class Clostridia; order Oscillospirales; family CAG-272; genus Colimorpha_A. The sequence goes on along the minus strand of USPP01000022.1, from coordinate 5,474 downwards.
GAGGAAGTGTTTGCTGATGACTAATAATGAGAAAAAGCGGTTCCTCAGAGGTTTGCTTTTTGCCGCAGCAGTGATTTTTATTTATGTGCTGATCACGAATCTCCATTCACTCGGCGTGAGGATCATCGCATTTTTTAACCTGTTTTCACCGCTGATTATAGGAGTTCTTTTTGCGCTGATTCTTTATAAGCCGATGAAGGGGATAAACGGCTTCTTTATGATGCTGAAGCGGAAATCAAAGCTGAAGCATCATCTTCCCGATCGTGCAATTAAAATGATAAGTCTGGTGCTTACCTTTGTATTTGCGCTTCTTTTGTTGTATTTTATTGCAAACAGTGTTGTTCCTCAGATTGTGGTGTCTTTTAAAAGCATATTTGATTCTATCGATTTCTATTATCCCGCAGCGCTTGAATATCTCGAAAATCTCGGATTCGATACGTCTGAAATCGAGACGCTTATCGAAAAAATCAATCTTCAGAGCATTTGGCAGGCTTTAACGGCAAATGCGGATAAAATATTCGATACCGCTTTCGGTGCGGTAAACGGCATTGCGACGTTGGTAACTACTGTTTTTACGGCAAGCATTTTCTCGGTATATGTTCTTTCAAACTATGAAAATCTGAAGAGACAAACGGGGAAGATGCTTCTTGCATATTTTAAACCTAAAACGGCGGAAAAAATTAAAAGCGTCGGGATGCTTACCGTTACGACTTTTCTAAATTTTTTCTCCGGTCAGTGTCTTGAAGCCGTTATTTTGGGAATAATCTTTTTTATAGCGATGAGCATCTTCGGGTTTCCCTTTGCAACGGTTATCAGTGTTATCATCGCTTTAACCGCCATTATCCCGTATGTGGGTGCTTTCCTTGGCTGCGCGGTAGGAGTTATTCTGATTTTCATGCAGGATCCGATGAAGGCGCTTCTGTTTATCGTAATGTTTTTGGTTATTCAGCAGCTTGAGAATAATCTTATTTATCCGAGAGTTGTCGGAACCTCCGTAAATCTTCCCGCAATATGGACCTTTACCGCGCTTATTGTCGGCGGCGCGCTTTTCGGTGTTGTGGGTATGCTGTTTTTCATCCCGCTTACTTCGGTTCTTTATACGTTGCTCAAAAATGATGTAAATTACCGTATAAAGAAAAAATACGGAGAAAAGGCTGATGATATGATAGTGAAAGAGCTTCTTCCGGCGTCAGACGCTCCTTCCGGTAAGTCCTCTGAGAGAATGTCAAAAGAAAATGAAAAAGCAGAAGCCGCGGAGGACGGCGAAAAAACCGCTGACGCTGCCGATAAAAAGAACAGTGATATTGTCTGTGAGAATGATTCCGAAAAGAGCGCAGATGGTTTACGGCATTCTCAGAGGGAATAATAGTGGAGAACTATATGAATTATTCCAAAAAAGAGATTATAACGATTCCTAATCTGCTCAGCATTTTGAGGCTTCTTCTGATTCCTGTCTTTGCAGTCTTATATTTAAAGGCTGAGTCGGCCAAGGATTATATTGTGTCGGCCGCAGTCATGGTTTTTTCGGCAGTTACCGATATGGTGGATGGTATTATCGCAAGGAAATGCAATATGATATCAAGACTCGGTATTATGCTGGATCCTTTCGCGGATAAGATGACGCAGGGAGTGGTCATGATCTGTCTCAGTCTGCGGCACCCTGAAATGATTCCTCTTCTTATCCTGTTCGTGATAAAAGAAGCTTTTATGCTGATAATGGGTTGTCTTCATCTGAGAAAAAAGAAGATGCTCGACGGCGCGCTTTTTGCCGGAAAGATATGTACGACGGTGCTGTTTGTCAGCATGATCGCTATTATGGTTTTCCATAATATGCCGGCGGCTGTATTGAATATAATAATCGGAATATGCTTTATTTTTATGATAATCTCCTTTGCCGCTTATGCAATATGTTATTTAAAGCATTCTCCGCATATAAAAGATATCGAATAACAAGGGGGAACCAATATTATGAATACACGTTTTTGGATAGGCGTTGTCTATGTGGCGGTCATTGGAGCACTTTCCAATGTTTTTGCCCTTTTTATAAAGCGTGACCGCCTTGAGGAGAATAAATTTCCATTTAAAACTTATAAATGGGAGAAAAATGGGAAAGTATATGACCGTATAAAAATCCGGAGGTGGAAGAATAAGGTGCCGGATATGAGTAAGATTCTGAAATTTATGCTTCCCAAAAAGGTTAAGCCCGGTATCACCGGAAAGGAAATAAAGGCGCTCATAAAGGAAACTTGCGTCGCAGAGATTGTACATAGTATCCTTATTGTTCTTTCTCTTGCGGTGATTTTCATTTGTCCGGGACCGGACGGGATTGTTTTGTTTCTTATATGTCTGCTTTTAAACCTTCCTTTCATATTTATTCAGAGATATAACAGACCACAGTATATAACGGCGGCGAGACGCCTTGACGAACGGGAGGAAAGAAGACAGCAATGCGAATACTGATACTGTCCTGTAATACCGGAGAGGGACATAATTCCACGGCAAAGGCTATTATGCAGTGGGCGGAAGGAAATGGGAGCTTTTGCGAAATCAAGGACGCATTGTCATATTGGCCGGCAGGGACGAACCGTTTTATCTGTTCGGGACATATATTTTTATATAAAAATGCTCCTGAGCTTTTCGGTGCCGGATACCGCTTTTTTGAAATCGTATCGGAAAAAACAAACGAGAAAAATATGATGCGTGAGTTGAAGGGAAAAGAACCTTCCAAAAATGCTTTCCTTGGTCTTGCGAAATATCCTTCTGAAAAAATGTATGCGGATATATCAGAGGGAAATTATGACGCGGTGATATGTGTTCATGTGTTTGCTTCGCTGATGATGACTGAAATCAGGAAAAAATACGGAAACCGTCTGCCTACCTATTTTGTGGCTACCGATTATACCTGTAGTCCGGGTGTGAACATATCGGATTTTAATGCATGCTTTATTCCTTCGGAAAAGCTGTCCTCCGAGTTCTCGGGACTCGGTGTAAAGCCGGAAAAGCTGATCCCTACCGGGATACCGGTGAGAGAGGAATTTTATTCTTCCTGTGCGCAGGAGCAGGCGAAAAGTCGTCTTGGTCTCCCGGCGGATAAGCGTATTGTGCTTTTCATGTGCGGGAGCATGGGCGTCGGTCCGATGAAGGAAACCGTCGAGCTGCTTATCGGTTCTATGCCGGAAGACGCAGCCGTAGTCGTGATTTGCGGAAAAAACGAAAAGCTCTTTGCTCAAATGTCAAAGGTGGAAAACAACGGAAACCTGTTTGTTGTAGGTTATACAAAAGAGGTGTGCAGCTATATGGACGCCGCGAGCCTGATTATTACAAAGGCAGGCGGCTTGAGTTCAACCGAAGCGGCGACAAAGCATCTGCCTATTGTTTTTATCGACGCTATTCCCGGTCTTGAAGTACATAACAGAGATTTCTTTTGCAGAAACGGCTGCGCTGCTTTCGGAGAAACCGCCGAAGAGATTAATTCGATTGTGTGTGAACTTCTTAATGACAAAGAACGTCTTAATGAAATGAGAAAAAAGCTCGCTGATAATTTCACTCATCGGGCAGCAAAGGAAATCTATGAATATATCAAAACTGAATGTCGAGGTTGATTATCGGAAATTAAGATTCAGCAATTTGGCAACTCCGGAATTTTCTCATCTTTTGCTGCTTATCTTCTGGCCGATTTTCGGAGTGGTTTTTGCTGCTCTTGAGTGCTTTAGAACTACCGGATATAATATTGTCTATTCACCGATTGACGATCTTATTCCGTTCTGTGAATTTTTTGTTATCCCTTATTTTTTCTGGTTTATTTATCTTGTAGGAATGTATGTGTACAGTATTTTCTATGATATTCAGACCTTTAAAAACTATACTTATTACATTATTATAACCTATACGGCGGCTATTTTGATCTATATCGTATGGCCGACCGCGCAGGAGCTCCGTCCGGTGACGTTTGAGCGGGATAATATATTTACCGAAATCATGAGAAACTTTTATCAGTTTGACACAAATACCAATGTTTGTCCCTCCATTCATGTGATAGGAGCCGTAGCGGTATCCTGTGCCGCATGGAACAGTAAGCTCTTTTCGTCAAAGGGATGGCGTATCGCTTTTAGTGTTGTTACGCTGCTGATTATAGCGTCTACGGTGTTTCTTAAGCAGCACTCAATCGTTGACATCCCTCCGGCGCTTGCTATTTGCGTAGTAGCCTATCCTCTTGTATATGGAAAGAAGTGCAGAGCTTTTTTTCGGGGGCGATTCAAAAAATGAGAAAAAACCGATAGATTGTTTATGGCTTGGGCTGTCGTTTGGAGCGACGGCCTGTTGGTTTATATTGGCAGAATAACGATTGATATTTTGGAGCTTGTTCGGCAAGGCTGTTGAAACCGCTTTTGAGTTTTGCTCCGGCAGCAATTATGAAGAAAACCGCAATATATTTCAGAGGAAAAGCAAAATCGTGCGTTGACAGATAAAATAAATGAGATTATAATATTTATTGAGATATAATATTGTGATACCTAAGAGACTATTATGGTTGGTAAATTGATTTGAAAGGGGATATGAATATGGAGAACAATCATGTTGTAAAGGCGGCGGTGATCGGATGCGGCGGAATTGCAAACGGTAAGCATTTGCCGGCTTTGAAAAAGCTTCCTGACGTTTCGGTCGTCGCATTTTGCGATATAAAGCCGGAACGTGCCGAAAAGGCGGCAAGAGAATACGGTGCGGAAGGCGCTAAGGTGTATACCGATTATAAAGCGCTTCTTGCCGATCCCGAAATCGAGACGGTTCATGTTTGCACTCCCAATCGCTCGCACAGCTTCATTACAGTAGACGCGCTTGAGGCAGGGAAGCATGTTATCTGTGAGAAGCCGATGGCGATCAATTCCACGGAGGCAAAGAAAATGCTTGACGCTGCTAAGCGTACCGGAAAGGTTCTTACAATCGGTTATCAGGGACGTCAGAGAAATGATTCCCTTTATATGAAAAGAGAAGCGGACGAGGGAACTTTCGGGGACATTTACTATGCCAATGCGATTGCGATCCGCCGCCGTGCAGTTCCTACCTGGGGAGTCTTTCTTGACGAATACGAGCAGGGCGGAGGACCGCTTATTGATATCGGGACGCATGCTCTTGACCTTACGCTTTGGATAATGAACAATTATAAACCAAAGTATTGTGTCGGAACCGTTTATCATAAGCTTAATAAGGATACGAATTCCGCTAATGCATGGGGCGATTGGGATCCTGCAAAATTTACCGTAGAGGATTCGGCGTTTGGATTTATCGTTATGGAGAACGGTGCCACAATTATGCTTCGTTCCTCCTGGGCGCTTAATACTCTTGATGTGAGAGAAGCGGTTACAAGCGTTTGCGGTACTAAGGCGGGAGGCGATATGCTTGACGGCGGTGTTACGATCAACGGCGTCAGAAACGGGAGACAATACAGAACAGATGTCAGCATGAAAGCCGGTAGC
>USPP01000021.1 GCA_900556615.1 uncultured Eubacteriales bacterium | reverse complement strand
TAATAAATAACCCGCCTGCTTTTCTTATTTTTTCAGCCTCAGGCTCAATTTCGCGTTTATATTTTTCAAACAGTTCTCGGAATACTTTCCTTGCTGCAAGCACCTCGTCGCTTACCGAAACCGATGAACCGATTGCAAGACCGACAACGTCTTCCTCATAGCCCTGTTTAAGCATCTCTTGTTTTGCCATGAACTCAGGGTTTCCACCGAGCATAATATCGGTACCGCGTCCCGCCATGTTAGTGGAAATGGTAACCATACCGTATTTTCCCGCACCGGCGACGATTTCGGCTTCTTTTTCATGATATTTTGCGTTAAGTACGGTATGTTTAACGCCCTCACGTTTAAGAAGCTTGGAAAGCTCTTCGGATTTTTCAATTGAAACTGTTCCGACAAGGACAGGCTGTCCTTTTTCGTGGCATTCAATAATCTGCTCTATTATGGCGTTATATTTGCCTGTTTTGTTTTTATATACGACGTCGGGGTGATCCACTCTTATCATCGGTTTATTGGTGGGAATTTCCACTACGTCGAGATTGTATATCTCCCGGAATTCGTTTTCCTCCGTGAGCGCCGTTCCGGTCATACCTGAAAGCTTTTTATACATTCTGAAATAGTTCTGGAAGGTTATAGTGGCAAGCGTTTTGTTCTCTTTCTCAATTTTTACGTGTTCTTTTGCCTCAATAGCCTGATGCAGACCGTCAGAATATCGTCTGCCGAACATCATACGACCGGTAAAGCTGTCAACAATAATGATTTGTCCGTCTTTATTCACATAATCAACGTCCTTCATCATAATTCCGTGGGCTTTTATTGCTTGGTTAATATGATGTGAAAGCGTAGTATTTTCAGGGTCGGACAGATTTTCGATTTTAAAGAATTGTTCTGCTTTTTTTACACCGCTTTCGGTAAGTACAACGGATTTGGCTTTTTCATCGACAATATAGTCGGCGTCAATGGTATCCGTTGATTCCTTGCTGTCCATTTCCTTGATTCGGAATTGCCGCAGGGTACGAACAAAGGAGTCGGCTCTGTCGTAAAGATCGGTGGACTTATCGCCTTCTCCGGAAATGATGAGAGGAGTTCTTGCTTCATCAATCAGTATTGAGTCAACCTCATCGACGATTGCAAAAGAATGACCGCGCTGCGTAAGCCGTTCCTTGTAAATGACCATATTATCGCGCAGATAGTCAAATCCAAATTCATTGTTGGTTCCGTAGGTGATATCGGCGTTATAGGCTTTCTGTTTTTCATCCTTGGATTGACCGTGTACTATGAGTCCGGTTTTCATTCCGAGAAATCCGTATACGCGCCCCATTTCTTCTGCGCCGAGTCGGGCAAGATATTCGTTTACGGTGACGATGTGAACGCCATTCCCGGTGAGAGCGTTTAAATATGCAGGAAGCGTTGCAACAAGTGTTTTACCTTCGCCGGTTTTCATCTCGGCAATCCTTCCCTGATGAAGAATGATTCCTCCCATAAGCTGAACCCGGAAAGGACGTTTTCCGAGAACACGGTCGTCTGCTTCTCTTATTGCCGCAAAAGCATCGGGGAGAATGTCGTCGAGGGTTTCTCCTTCCGCAAGACGTTTTTTGAATACATCTGTCATAGAACGAAGCTCCGCATCGGACATAGCTTTGTATTTATCGGCGAGATTTTCTATTTCGTCTACTGTCGGAATTATTTTTTTTATTTGTCTTTGACTGTAAGTACCGAATATTTTGTTGATAAGACCCATTGAAGTTATCCTTTCGTAAAAGGGCAAACACCCGAACATATTCATAATCTTTATCATTATATAATATATCGGAGAAAATTAAAAGGATATTTTGTAAATAATTATATATTTTTCAAAATAAATAAAAAATATATCATGCCGCTTTCTTTTTTTACAAAAATATGTATAATTAATAAAGATTATGAAACTTTCAAAAGAAAATCTGCACTTAATAAAGGGAGGTGAATCTCATGACAACTGTCTGCGCGGATAAAGAGACCTGTGATCAACGTTTTGATACTGTTTATGACGAAACCTATATAGAGATCAGAAGATATGTTGCCTGTAAATGCGGAGATCCCGATTGGATTCCGGATATACTCCAGGAAGTTTATCTTGAATATTATCAAATTCTATTGAAGCGTGGCTGCGATTATCCTAAAGATGATAAATCGCTGATTTACAAAATTGCTTCAAGACGCCTAATGAAATACTATTCAATAAAGCAAAAACTCAGAAAAATAGTTTCCATTTCTGCCTCAGATCAGGAAAGCGGAGATGATATGCAGATTGATTTTGCCGATCCTTCGTGTATAGAGGAAAGCTATATTTCCGCCGAAGAAGCTGATATAATAAAGAAAGTCCTCACTAAATATTCTCCTGAGATAAAAAAGATTATATACCTCTTTTACGCCGAAGAACTGTCCTTATCCGAAATCGCCGGAGTAATGAATATGAATGTCTCGACTGTAAAAAGTAAACTGTATCGGACTATGAACGAGATTAGAAAGAAATTTGATCAAGAAAGGGGAAAATAAAATGAACGATTTTAATGGAAAAATGAAAAAAGCAATTTCCGATATGCTTCCGAAAAGAGAACTTATCAGAGAATCCGTGAAAAGAAATGCCTTTGTTATACAATCTTCGGGCAGTACCGGAAAGTATTCTTCATGGAAAACGATTCTTGCTGTCAGTATGTCTTTAATCTTTGCAGCGGGACTTCTTGTCGGGGGCGCGCTTCTTCGAAATTTGAGAAAGGAGTCGCCTGCGGACGGAAGCGGGGAAAACATGGCAACAGACACCGTACCGAGGACTCCTGATAACTGTCTAATAGACCAAACGATTTATCCGATCTTTTCAGGTAACTTCTTGTCCGGAGAAGAGAGCCAATACGGTGTTTCCGTTTCGGAATTAAGAAATTTGGTTGTAAGCGCCTCCGTTTCACTTGACGGCATCAGCAACGGAGATATGGATGAAATTATTCCTTGGGACACGCTATGTAATGTTACCCCGGAAGAAGTATACTCCATGCTTGGCTGTTCTTTGTATCGGAGGAAGAGCGGCGTTGAGGATGTTGAGCATGATTATGCGAGATTGTATTTACTTTACGGTAATAAACTCTCACTGCTGGATTTCAGCAACCCTCCTGTGTCCGTGATCTCGGATATAGTTCCCGTATCCTCTCAGGGAAACAATGATTGTTCAGGTTTCTTTGTTTCCGGCGGTTGGGGAAGCGGTGTTTACGGAACCTATTTGTATTATTTTGATATTCAGACATATACGGTATCTATGGTGTTTTCCTCTTCGAATTGGGTTTATTACCTCTCTGACGGCTCCAAATATTCCGGAAAAACGCTTACATACTTCAATGGAATAAGAGTTGATGAGTATGAAAACGGAGACACACGGTACCATCTCGTTTCAATAGAAAATCCTTCGGAAAGTATCTGTGAATTGACCTATATGCCCGATACTCGTTCCTTTATGCTTAAAACAGAAGCTCCGTCTGCTCCCGAACTGACAACCGGTGATCCGACGGCTGATCTAACAGATACAGATACGGATTCCGGTTTGGTGACAGATTTGCCGAACGAGACGACATCCGTCGATATCGATACGAATGATTCTACAGTGACAACGACGATCGATAGGCAACCTGAAAACACGGAGACTGACGAGTTTCCGGTGACAAAACCGGTTGATACCGAGATACCGACAGTTACCGATCTTGTCACAACGGTTGATCCCTATTTTCCTAATCTTTCCGGCGATTATTACGGAAAAGAATATCGTATTGTTTCGCTTGAGTCATATAGCTGCAATATGTTTGGAGATGATCAGAAAAATGCTGTGAGCGCCGCTGCAGAGAGAAAATATTCTCAAATTGAAAAAAATTTTGATGTTGAAATCGATGTTCAGTTAATTTCAGACATGAATTATATAACCGATTCCATACATGCTTGCGATCAGTCCTTTGAAGTTATAGATGTTGTCATTTTCGATGCTTCATTGCTGATTACTTCAGGCTATGTGAAAAACTGGAATTCATTGTACGGAAGTAATTCGCTTGAAATTTTCGGGAATAAAAAAATTAATTCCGCGCTGTTGTTAAACGGTTGTTTATATTCACCCGTTACCGATTTATCCATGTCCTCTCTTGCCAATACATTTGTATGGGTCTATGATAAAGATCTGCTTGGAGAAACGAACGAGCAAAACTTGCTTCAAACCTTCAAAAGCGGCGAATGGACGGTTGATTATGCTTATTCTCTCGTAAAAGATTTTTACAGAGATTTAAATGGGAACGGAACAAGGGATGACGAGGACGCCTTTGGATTTGTTTCAAAATACGGTTCTGAATATGACATAATAGGTTATCTTACCGGTTTTGGCTGTACCTTTTTATATAATAATGACTATGGTCCCGATATTTCAAAGCTGTGTTCGGCGAGAAATTCATTGGTATGTCTTTATGGAAGTCCGATGGCCGAATACCATCCCGACTTTAAAAGCGGAATCTACTATCCCATTGTTACTGATAAATATGATGTGCTTTCGAAGGGCGCCTCTATGATGTTTACTACTGTCTTGGGGCGGCTTCCGTCTATCAGAGAGGGAGGTAATTTCGGTTTACTTCCTTACCCGAAGCAAACGACGGAGCAGAAGGATTATGTTTCAGGTATAAATTTTTATTATTCCGTGCTGTTGCTTCCCATAACAGCGGACACATCCGATTATTTCATCCATGATGTTACGGCGGCGCTTTGTTCGAATGAAACGGTTGTTCAAACCTATTTCGCAAGCATACTTGATGGAATAGGTCAAAAGACCGACGAAAATATCAGAATGCTCGAGCTGATAAGAGAATCCAGGCGTGTCAATGTTGTAGAGTTGGTTTTTAATTCCGGTTGTATCAATTATATTTACTCTCCTTTTATCAATAATATGGAAAAAGCTAATGAAAGTAGTATGAAGAATAGCTATACATCTACGGCGTATCTTTGCCAAAGAATCGTAGAAACCTTCTTTAAGGATCTGAAAAAAATATCCTGATAAGCTCATGCTATTAAGGCAATACCGCCGGGTTCTGATGGTGCAGGTGCTAAGTCATATTTTTCGTCAGCGATACGAATTGAGAAGGCAAGGGTGACCCTTTTGTCGGCAAAATTTGTAAAGTATGACGGGAATACCTCCGCATATGCATCCTCAAAGCGCAAGCCATGAACCCGGTGGTAGTGCCTTAAAGTTTTTCTCAGAGTAAATGCCAATATTTAAGTTGACAACATCTCCCAAAAGTGCTACAATAAATTTATAATTCCGTTTATCGGACAAGATAGGAGTGGAACTATGTTAAACGATATTGTCACCGGGAAGAAGCACCTTTTCAGCAGCGGAGTCAATACGGAACTGCGCGCGCAGAAAAATCTCACCCGAGGCGTAACAATTCTTAACGGAAGCCTTGTTGCAAATGTAAGAAATGAGAACACCGGGGTTTCCTGCAGAGTTTATTCAAACGGCGTATACGGCTTTTCTTCTACCGCCGAATATTCTGATTCCGCAGTGGATGCCGTTCTGAAAGCTGCGTCTGAGAATGCCGCTTTTATGGCGACACATGCGGGCAAAAATAAAGGCGCCTTACCTTCTCTTTCAGACGGAGCAAGCCGCACGATTTATGATTTGACCGATGTAGAGCAAAAAACATATATCGATTTTGCTATGGAAATCGACGATTACATTAAAGATAAATATCCCGATCTTTTGAGCCGGGCGGTTTCTGTAAGGGCAGATTCGATGGAAAAGCTGATTGCCGTATCAAATGGGTTTGATTCTCATTCGGTTATGCCGAGAAGCTATGTATATGTATTTCTTACCGCACAGACTCCTGACGGTACTCCGGTTGAGATGTATGACGTATTCGGAGGCGGGGATACTTTTGATCGCAATTTTTTAAAACCCTCAGATTGTTTTGAAAAAATTGATAGACTTTATATAAGAATAAAGGAAAAATGCGAGGGCGTTTACCCTGAGGCGGGAGAGAAAACCGTAATTCTCGGCGGAATTCTTTCCGGTATGCTTGCTCACGAAGCGGTGGGGCATACGGTTGAGGCAGACCTGGTGCTCGGCGGATCCGTAGCAGCTCATTCTCTTGGAAAAAGAGTGGCATCGGAGCTTGTCACTATGATTGACTATGCACATACCGCTTTCGGAAAACCGGTTCCGCTTCCGATATATGCCGATGATGAAGGTACAAAAACGGAAGACGCCGTCTTGATCGGTATACTGACCGGATATATGAACAGCCGCGAGACGGCAGAACATTTCGGCATGATGCCTACCGGAAATGCAAGGGCTTATCTTTTCTCGGACGAACCGCTCATCAGAATGAGAAATACGGCAATACTTCCCGGAACCTCCAAGCTTGAGGAAATGATTGCGTCGGTTGACGACGGCTATTACTTTCTTGACACCAATAACGGTCAGGCAGATACTACCGGAGAGTTTATGTTCGGTGTAACCGGCGGTTATGAGATAAAGAACGGTAAGCTTGGAAGGGCTTTGCTTGATACTACTATTTCCGGCGTCGCTTTTGAAATGTTGAAAACCGTTGATATGGTCTCTGACGAGCTTATTTGGGCAAGCTCGGGTGTCTGCGGCAAAAAGCAGCCTATGCCGGTGGGAATGGGCGGTCCTGCGCTTCGCTGTAAGGTTACCATAGGCGGAAAATAATCCGTTTCACGGATTTAAATTTATTGAAAGGCTTGGATTTATTCATGGATAATTTAATTAATATAGCCGCTGAAGCGCTTAAAGCTCTAAAAGACGAGGGTGCTGATAAGGCAAAATGCGATGCGGGCTTCAGCGTAACGCACGAATTTAATGTTGACGGAGGGAAATTCAGTCTTTTCAGAACTCTATTTGACAAGCATCTTATTCTGACCGCCATTAAAGACGGAAAGAAGGGAACCGTGAGACAGAACAGATACGATTCGGAAACCATAAGGGAACTGGCGAAAAGCTGTCTTGATACAGCAATTTCCTCTGTAGAGGATCATGCATGGGATATTGCGCCTTTGGAGAATAACGAAAGCTATAGGTATGGTGTCATTACACCGGACCTGGATAAGCTTTTTGCGAGATGCCGCGAGCTGATGGAGAATATCTCGGAGCAATTTCCGAAAATAATTATGGAGCAGATGATTGTTTCTCATAAAGAAATCAGTTCCGTTCACGCAAATTCAAACGGAGTTGTTTTTCCGGAGCATTGCGGTAAATATGAAATCAGCTTGATGTTCAGCGCGCACGAAGGAGAGCTTGCTTCCTCTTTCTACGGTTCCGGTGTGATTACCGACAATTTGGATAAACCGTTTATTGAGTGCGGAACGATAGCAAAGGATCTTTCCGATATTGAAAAACAGATAAAAACTCGCGGACTCGGAGAGAAATTTGAAGGTGTCATGCTTCTTCCTCCAAGCTGCCTTTCTGAATTTCTTTCTTATGCTCTTGGCAGCTTTGCGGGAGAAGGCGGACTTCTGGAAGGAACAAGTCCGTGGAAAAACAAACTCGGAGAAAAGATTGCCGATGAGTCGATAACAATTTCGGCAGCGCCTCTTGATGAAAGAATCATTTGCGGAGAAAGAGTTACCTCTGACGGATACGCGGCACAGAACTATGATATCATCAAGAACGGAGTTCTTCAAAGCTTTATGATATCGCAGTATGTTGCGAATAAGACCGGATTTCCACGTTCCCTTAACTCTTCCGGTAATATTGTGATGAAAAAAGGAAACAAAAAGCTGGAGGATATTATATCCTCCGTTCAAAAGGGAATTGTTGTAGGTCGTTTTTCGGGCGGACAGCCTTCATCAAACGGTGATTTTTCCGGAGTAGCCAAGAACAGCTTCCTTATTGAAGACGGGAAAATTACCGGTGCCCTTTCCGAAACAATGATAAGCGGAAACCTTGCCGAAATGATGAATCATGTTTTTGCAATATCTGATGATGAAATTTGCGACGGAATGTCGGTGCTTCCTTATGCCGCATTTGAGGGTATCACAATATCGGGTAAATAAAGAAAAATTTGTGAAACCGGCTGCCGAAGTAATACGAGGCAGCCGGTGATAACTAATGTTGTCCTTTTTACCTTTTGTGTTGATGAAAAAACCTCCGTCGATTTCATCATTCATCGAAATTGACAGTCGGATATGATAGACTAAGAGAAAACGATAAATCAAAATTTGACGGAGGCTGAATTGATGAAAATTAAAATCCGATGCTGGTGGTAACAGATATCGATAAGTCTGTAGACTTTTATAAAAAAGTGTTTGGACTTCACGTAATTATGGATTTTGGTGCAAATAAGACTTTAACGGGTGGCTTGGCGCTGCAAACACTTGAAACGTGGCAAGAATTTATTGGTACAGATAATGTATCATTTGGTAGCAATAGTTCAGAGGTGTATTTTGAAGAGGATAACTTTGATAAATTCACTGATAGACTGAAAAAATGTGATGTGGACTACGTTCATCCTATCAAAGAACATTCATGGGGGCAGAGAGTGGTTAGAATTTATGACCCTGATAAGCATATCATTGAGATTGGCGAAAACATGAAGGTAGTTTGTAAACGATTTCTGAATAGCGGTATGACACCAAAACAGGTAGCAGAGCGAATGGATGTTCCAATGAAATTCGTAAATGCGTGTATGCGGTAAATAATTATCCTGCGTTTTTTACCTTGCCGTTCAAAAATCATCTCGAAAATCTGGCTGGATAACCGATTGATTCAGCGATTTCTTAATAGAAGCTGAACGGCGCTGCTGTACTGACGTGCAAAGCTCTGTAAAGTCGGGTTTGGCGGTTGAAATTTGCGGTTTAGATTCTGAAAAGCCAAAACCGAATGAGGGCGCTCCAAAACACTCGATTCGCTTTTGGGTGTCCCGACAAATGGGAGGCACTGCTAAGCGCGAATGTATTTGAGACCATTCAGCAAACATAAACGATAGCAGGAGGCAAGTTTGAAAATAAATTTTTCAAACGGCAAAAATATGTACCTTGACGGTTTATAACCGTCATTTTTGCAAGCTGAGACCGTCACAAAAGCTTGTGGTTTGGCAGAAAGGTATGGTTATAATAATAATGAATCGGCTCACAGTAAGAAAACCCAAAATACGATTTAGAAAAAAACGTTTACTAATTATTAATACCATCTTGAGTATCGGACTTGCCCTTGCTATATTGGGAGGATTTTTTCTTGGATATTTATATATTACAAAACTCAGAAAAAATCTTTTTTCGAAAAATATTATCTTTTCAAACAATTACGCAGTTGCAAAAAATAAAAATTCTTCGGAGTACAATAAATATTTAGGTGGTGCCGATCCATATAATTATTGTATGCAGCTCAATCTTTACTTTTCTCAGGCTTTTTACGATATATGTATAGCGGAAGGGAATAACACTGAGACCGATTTACGGAATGTTACCGAATGCGATTTTGAAAAATATATCAGTGATCTATGGAATATTGCTAAAGCCTCTGATAAGGACGAGCTTGTTGATGCTCTTTCTTTATCAATATGTGAAGATTATGGAATTGATACGGATTTATTTTATGTGATCAGCAGAGCAATTAAGCTTGTTTTGAGAATAGCTGATGTTAAGGTATCTTCTGTTTGCCAGCTTCCGGATTATCCCAACGGATGCGAAGCTGCTTCTGCGGTTTCGATGCTGAATACGGCAGGAATTCATGTCTCTCTGTCGGATTTTGTGGAAAAATATCTGCCAAAATCCGATGTTCGTATTTCTTTTGGGTGTATGTACGGTCCGGATCCAAAGGAATTTTATGCCGGAAATCCCGATGCGGGGCAGGGAGGATGGGGGTGCTGGTCACCGGTCATTGTAAAAGGAGTCAATAATATACCTACGGAGTTAAGGAAAAAATATTCAGCGGTGAATCTTACAGGTACTGAAATTTCAGGCTTTATAAATTATCTGTGTATGGATATTCCGGTGGCAATTTGGATAACGAGCGATTTTAAACCGGCTGACGAATACTATCAGTGGCAAAGCTACGATAAGACACAAACCTTCCTTTATCCGCTTAAGCAGCACTGTGTGGTTCTGTGCGGAGTCACGCCGGATGAAAATGGCGTTGGCAATATTTACAGGTATCTTGATCCTTTAACAGGGAAAATCGCTGAAATTGACGGTGAAACGCTGGAAGCATCATATGATTCCATGGGGATGCAAGCAGTTGCTGTTATTCCGGATCAATATATCGGCTGTGATATTTTTTCCAATGAATATACCTCAATATCATATGTTGAAATCATAGGATAGTATAAAAATAAACGGCGGCAGGATTGAACCCTCGCCGCCGTTTATTTTTAATTTAGTGTTAATGCATGGATTTGAGATATTAATCCAACCACTTGAAGCCTGACGTAAGAACATGAACAATATCTTTTCCTACTGTCAAAAGACCTCCGTCACATTCTGCGCTTTTTTCCGTTTCGTCCGAGCACCGTATTTTACAGAGACATTTTTTTATTCCTGTTACAAACGGAATATGTCCTGCAAGGATGGCAAGATCTCCCGATATGCCTCGTACCGACAGGAAAAACGCCATACCGTCATAAACTGTGCCTGAAGGAGTAGATATCTTAAGATGATATTCCTGCATATAGAGTTTCCATGCATTGCCGATTGGCAAAGCTTCCTTTCTGACTGAATTTAACGGCGTATTCCCATGGGTAAAAATAGGGAAAGATTTTGATGTAAAAGTAAAAGCTAAATTTTTTATTTTTCCGGATTTTTCGCCTTTTCTATTGCTTCATCAATCGAACCGACATATAGAAATACCGACTCGGGCAGATCGTCGTGTTTTCCGTCTATTATCTCTGCAAAGCTCCGGATGGTCTCGTTTAAGGGTACATACTGTCCTGGGAAACCGTTATACTGCTCAGAAACATGAAGCGCTTGCGATAGGAATTTTTGTACCTTACGTGCTCTTGAGACGATCAGCTTGTCTTCTTCACTCAATTCATCCATACCCATAATAGCAATGATGTCCTGAAGCTCATTATATCTTTGAAGAAGTCTCTGTACCTCTTTTGCAACCCGATAGTGCTCGGCACCGACTATATCGGGTGAGAGAATACGGCTTGTTGAGTTAAGAGGATCGACGGCGGGATAGATTCCCTGTGAAGCGATGCCGCGGCTTAAAACGGTTGTCGCGTCAAGATGGGCAAAGGTTGTAGCGGGAGCCGGATCGGTGAGGTCGTCGGCAGGGACATAGACTGCCTGTACCGAGGTGATTGAGCCTCGCTTCGTAGAGGTAATCCTTTCCTGAAGCGCACCCATTTCCGTCTGCAGTGTCGGCTGATAACCAACGGCACTAGGTACACGGCCCAACAGAGCAGATACCTCTGAACCAGCCTGTGTAAAACGGAAAATATTGTCAATGAAAAGCAGCACGTCTTTGCCGGTATCACGGAAATGTTCTGCCATTGTCAGTCCTGTCAGACCGACACGCATTCTTGAGCCAGG
>USPP01000020.1 GCA_900556615.1 uncultured Eubacteriales bacterium | reverse complement strand
TTTACCGCCATGAGCGAATCCTATGTGGACCGAGTACAGGCTCTGTGCTTTAATAAGACCGGTATTATACTTCAGGCGGGAACCGGAGAAAACGGGGACAGCCGGGATAATCTTTTCCGTCAGTTCGGAAGCATTACCAATGTGAATAATACCGTAATGATTCTGATAGACGGGGATGCCGACAGCGGAGCGATTGTCCGCGATTCCGTCTTTACCGCCTGCCGTTTTGATACCGGACAACAGGAAAACAGTGTTGCCGTTCATATGAAGTATGCAAAACAGCTTACCTTCCAGCGCTGTCATTTTAATGTATATAAATTTGACACCAGTCTTGGGCTGCTGCTGGACGGAACGGAGAATAACGGTTATCCGAATAAAATTTCCTATTATGATTGCTCCGTCACCCGCATGGCTGTAAAGGAATCCGAAAATGGCAAAATCGGCTATAACTTTCTTCTCGGTCATGGGTCCGGTGATTATGAGCTGGTTGCAGAGCATCCCAAAGTTTTTGGGCTTTTGGACTTCGGAGGAATCATCCGATATGACGAACAAACAAATTAAAGCAATACCGCACAATGATTGTTGTGCAGTTGTGTCGCCGGATTTTTCCGTCAGACAATACAAATTAAGGAGGCAAGCGTGATTCCTCTGCCGACGAAACCTGTGAAGTATGACGGAAAGATGCAAACAAATGCGCAACAAAGGTGTTAGCCGTACACCCGGCGGTATTACTTTAAAAATTATATATAAGGAAAGGTATTAGTTATGAAAAAAATATTGATGTTATTGCTCGCATTATCCCTGTTTCTGTCAATAGTACCGATAGCGGTATCGGCGTCAAATCCGTGGGTAGATCCGATGCTCAGCGAAGAAGAGGGCGGTTATGTTGATCTGAATCGCAACGGAGGTTCCTTCAGCGAATCGATAGGCATGCGGTTTGCAATTCGTAACGGCGGTAAGCTTGTTGCTATTTATCCTGCGTTGGCCGGTTCCGAGGGAACAAATGAGGCGAAAAACGGCGCTCCGACCTTTGATCTGAAAATCTATAAATGGGAAAACACTTATGATGAAACTGTCGCTAAAGAGCCGATTCAGGCATATGAGAGCGTTAAACTTGTTCCGGAAGATATGCAAAGCTCCTATTACTATATGCTGAATCTTAATACCCCTCTTGAAGGCGGAGAATATCTGATTGAAATAGATAACGTTGATGCGGAATGGGCAATCAGAACATATCTTTTCCAGCCTTCTAAATACCGTCATTTTCTCGCTTATATAGACGGAGAAGAATACAACAACACCCTTCAGTGGCAGCTTATGTTTGAGGACGGAAACGACTGGTGGGATGAGGTCATGCTCAAGTCTGAAAACGACAGTGCGGAATCTTCCTCTGATGCAGTATCTACCGACTTACCCGATGTGTCCTCCGGAGCAGATACCGAGGCACCCGATACCTCAGCCGAAATAACGGCGAATAATAATACATCGGATACCGAAGAAAATACCGCTGTAACGGATACCGAAAAGCCCGACGACAGTGAAGATAAAGGCGGTCTCGATATCGGTCTGATTATCGGAATTATTGCTGTTGTCGTTGTAGCGGCTGTTGTTGTCGCTGTCATTGTTATAAACAAACGTAAAAATAAAAAATAAATATTATATAAGGAGATAAAAAATGAAAAGAGTATTTGCTGTTCTTCTCTCTGGAATCATGCTTGTTAGTATGCTGGCGATTTCCGCATTCGCGGACGCTAGCAATATGTGGGGAGATTCCTTAAGTCCCGAAGAGTTCTTTGACGGAAATGGCAGAGGAAACGATTCGGTAGCAGTTCGTATCGTTGTAATAGGCTCCGGCAAGCTGAATAAGGTTAATTTCCATCTTCCCTGTGGAAGTGACGATGGAGCTGCCAGCTGCGACTTCTCTGTTTACAGATGGGCGTACAATTACGATTATACCGTTAGCCAAGAGCCTATTTGCAAGATAAAAATTGAACCCGGTGATAATTCTTGGATGTGGTGGACTAAAGGAGTAGAACTGCCTGACGGCGGCGTCTCCGCCGGAGAATACCTCTTAGTTATGGATAATTTCCAAAATTGCGCGTGGGCTATCAGAAATAACTATTATGGTGCTAAAGCCGGCGTCAAGCTTTATGAAAACGGTCAGCCCAAGGACGGGCGCAGCATTGGCTGGCAGTTTGTTTTTGATGACGATACCTGGTATAATGTCGATGCGGTCTTTCATGATGAAGCATCTCCCACAGAAGCTCCTAAACCTACCGCTCCTGCAAGCAGCGACGATAATCAAGGCTCAACAGATACAGCCGATATATTCTTTACCGCTTCCATTGCGGTGACTGTGATTGCTCTTGCCGGCGTTTGCATTTATACCGGAAAGAAGAAAAATTGAAGGCAAAATACCGCACAATGATTGTTGTGTAGTTGTGCTGCCAGATTTTTCGTCAGACGATACGAATTGAGAAGGCAAGAGGGACTTCTCTGCCGACGAAATTTGTGAAGTATGACGGAAAATGGAAAAGCAGATACGTCTTCAAGGCACAAGCCGTGCACCCGGTGGTGTTGCCTGAATAATATCCGGCGGCAGGGTTTGGAACTGAGCATAGATTGGCAGACTGTGAAATACCTTGTATAATCAAAACAGAAACCAAGATCGATTCGGTAATTTGATCTTGGTTTTTTGTTATTTATCCCATTAACCGTCGGGCAAGTACCGAGGGAATCAAAAGTGATAAAAATCCCGCTTTAGATTTACAAATAAAGATGGTCTGCCCCCGAACAATAAAAATACCGAAGGAAGAATCAAGTACAGCATGTCATTTTTCCGAAGACGGATCCGTTTCATCACGGAATGGAAAAACAGAAAAGTGTCGTGAATATCGGGTATTACATAGGTCAGCGATCCACATCCTCTTTGTCCTTCATGGTAGGTATTTTTATTCCTATTATAACTCTTGTTCGCTCAATTTGAATAATCGGAAGATTAAGAAGATCACCAATAGAATAAGGTTTGACGAAAATAAGAAAAAAAGCAAGTATAATCTGTTTAATAATCCATGAAATAGATTGGAGAAAGTGAAACAAATTCGATGAACAATGAATTGTTGGGCTTATCCTCTTGAAATTTGTCACAGAATAGAATATAATATAATTGTGAAAAAATACAAGTTTATTTCTGAGGTGGGAAATGGCTGCAAGCTATAAGAAATTGTTCAAATTACTCATTGACCGCGAAATGAAGAGCAAGGAACTTGCCATCAAAGCGGGAATCAGTCAGGCAACACTTGCAAAAATGAAAAAAGATGGCGCAACCGTTTCCAGTGATGTGCTTGTGAAAATCTGCACCGCGCTCGGTTGCACGCTGGATGATATTGTGGAGATAGTACCGGATCATTCAAGTAACGGATAATGCACAGATAAAAGGAGTATTTCCTATGAGAGATAGTACCCATCGTGATCGAGTTCTGATGAGGATTATGTTTGTCTGCCACGGCAACATCTGCCGCAGTCCGATGGCGGAGTTTATCTTCAAAGATATGGTAAAAAAGCGAGGTATGACGAATTATTTTAAAGTTTCCTCTTCCGCTACAAGCACGGAAGAGATCTGGAACGGTATCGGAAATCCGGTCTACCCGCCAGCAAAGGATGAGCTTGCAAAGCACGGACTCACCTGCGGCGGCAAGCGCGCGGTGCAACTGCAGAAGAGTGATTATGACAAATACGACCTGTTCATCGGCATGGACAGCGCAAACATTCGCAATATGCTCCGAATTTTCGGTGGTGATCCTGACGGGAAGGTGCATAAACTGATGGGCTACACCGACCGCGACGGAGATGTTGCCGACCCGTGGTATTCCGATCGCTTTGACGTGGCGTATCGGGATATTTTTGACGGCTGCACAGCGCTTCTTGATGCCGTTCTAAAGCAGGATAAATAATGAAATGAGGCGATTTTATGACCGAAGTAGTAGCGGCTCTCATCTGGGAGGACGTTAAATTTATGATCTGCCAACGCCCGGCACACAAGGCAAGAGGACTCCTTTGGGAATTCGTCGGCGGCAAGGTCGAGCCCGGTGAAACGAAAGAACAGGCGCTTATTCGAGAGTGCCAGGAGGAGCTTGCCGTTACCCTTTCCGTTGGTGACGTGTTTATGGACGTCGTCCACGAATATCCCGATATCACGGTACATCTGACGCTGTTCAACGCAACCATAGCCGAAGGCATACCGCAGAAGCTGGAGCATAACGATATCAAATGGATCACGCAAAGCGAGATTCCTAACTACGAGTTCTGTCCAGCGGATGAAGAAATACTTGCGAAAATCCAAGAGAAACATGGCGATTGCGCCGTTTGGTATAGAAACAAAAAAGGTGACAAGATTTGGTGGAAGGACACCTCTAACCGTTGTGGCGAATGGGTATTCAGCTTTGACAAGATAACTGAATTTAATATGTTCGCGGACTATCCAAACATGCTCACCGCGGAGCAAAAGGCTATTTTTGATAAGGAAAATCCGTATTGGAAAAAGTATTTTGAAGATAGACAGTAAACGAGGTGTACCTATGATTATTGAGCTTGCTCAAAACAAAGACAAGCATAGGATTGCTGAACTCGACCGCCACATACCGCCTTCGCGCCTCGGCGAATGCATTTGTAATGGATTGATATACGTCCTCAAGGACGATTCAGTAAAAAACGAAGGACAGAACAACCGTTTGAAGGCTCCTGTCGTCGGTGTTTTGCGGTATAGCCTGTTCTGGCAGACCATCCCGTTCCTTGATCTTCTGTACATAGATGAGACATATCGCAACCAAGGCTTCGGCACGCTGATGATGCACGAATGGGAAAAAGCGATGGCGGCTTGTAGGTATGAATATTTAATGACAAGCACGCAAGCCGACGAGCAAGCGTGGCGATTCTACGAGAAGCTCGGATTCCGAAAGGTCGGCGGATTCTTTCTGCCTGAACAGGAAGCTGAAGAATGGATGTATCTCAAACGGTTAGCGCCATCGGAATGAATGGAACCGCGAATGAGGTTTAAATGGATTGTAAAAAATCAAATAAATAAGGAGAGATTATTATGCGTAAGAATTTCGGAGTAAGAACCTGGCTTTATCCCATGCCCGTGCTGATCGTCGGTACGTATGATGAAAACAACACGCCCAATGCTATGAATGCAGCTTGGGGCGGTATTTATGATACCAGTCAGGTCATGGTCTGCCTTGCAGATGACCACAAAACCACTGAGAACATAAAGAAAACAGGCGCATTCACTGTAAGCTTTGCGACAGCAAATACGGTCGTACCCTGCGATTATGTCGGTATCGTTTCGGCAAACGACGTTTCCGATAAGTTTGCGCGTGCAGGATTTCACGCCATCAAGAGCGAGTACGTTAACGCTCCAATTATCGAGGAGTTGCCCATGACGGTGGAATGCAGACTCATAAAGTTCAACGAGGATGGAATCTGCATTGGAGATATCGTCAATGTCTCTGCTGACGAGAGTATTCTCGACGAAAACGGCAAGGTTGATGCGAAAAAGCTTAATCCGATTATTTACGACAGCGTAACACATGCCTACTGGAATTTCGGTGAAAAGGTTGGACAGGCATTCTCGGATGGAAAAAGATTAAGGTAATACCGCTCAATGATTGTTACGCAGATGTGCCGCCGGATTTTTCGTCAGACGACACAAATTGAGGAGACAAGGTATTATCCTCCTCATGCCTGCGGCAAATCGAGGAGATATTGTTACGTGCTTATATGACGATAGCAAGACAACGTTTCAGAGAAGGACAAGATTTTCTCATGTCTGAAAACGACAATACGAGTCGATCCCCATCTTCGGCGAAGATAGAGCAAAGCTTTAGATTCAGGGAGTGGCAACCATGGTAATGAAGAAGCTGTTATAATAGTCCAATTAACACAACGAAGCATAGAGGAGAGTAGTGTGAATCAACGAATAGCGGGAAAGTGGTATAAGGAAGAGATGGGTGAAACCATCAATATTTTTGATGAGAACCCACCGAGAATGAAAATGTCATTTTCATCTTCAGGACATTACAATTTTGAACCGAATTGCGTTTATGAGAATGGGGACGATTTGTGTTTTGAAATCAACGATGAGCATTATCGAATGGTATATCATATACATTATGATAACGGCAGACTTTGCGGATATTATACCCAATTCGGCAAGAAAACGGTTGTGGAGTATGAGCGTATTTCCGAAGTTCCTGAGGATGCGGAATACCGGTATTTTCCAACGGATATATTCGTACCAAAAACCGAAAAAACAAGGCTGGCAATTCTCCGCGAATATGCGGACTATCAGCCGAGTGACGAAAAAATCGGGGAGTCATCATATGAGCTTTACGCAAAAAGAGCCGATATTTTGAAAAAATATGATTTTGATTCGTATTTTCTGGGAGTTCCATCCGACAGCGATGAGATTGCTTTTGCTGCGCTTGCTTTTGTTTGTGACCATTTTGGGCATGATGGTTGCAGTGGACTCGGAAAGAATAGAACCATTGAGGGACAGATACATTTCTGCGAAGAGCATAATGGAAAGGTGAATTGCCGTGGCTTGGCGATTTTGCTCGCGTCGGTTTTGAGAATAAAAGGCATAAAAGCAAGACATATTACCTGTATGCCGTATGAGGAACCGTTTGAAGACTGTCATGTTGTAGTGGACTGTGAACTTCCATCGGGTGAAAGAATTATGCTTGACCCGACAAGCCGACTATATTATGTAGATAAATATGGAAAATATGTTTCGCTGGAACGTTTGCGAAAAATGCTTATCGACGGAGAAGAATTGTTTCCGAATAAGGACGCTTCCTATAATGGCGGTCCATTTGATGCAGAATACAATCGGAATTATATGACGAAAAACACGTTTCGCTTTTTCAGAGGTTTCACATTCTCGGATGGAACCGATGAACATTTAATCGATCTGATTCCCCAACTGTATGTGAAAAATCAGATTAAAGGTAGAACTTTTACGACGGACGAAAATGAATTTTGGAAGATGTAAAAGATATTGTATAGCAGATGTGTAGCAAAATGTCATAAACCGCTGGTGAAATACAAAAAGAACTTATTTGTTGATCGAAGCTGAAGCGAAAGGACTTGCCGACGGTATAAGCATTGTCATACTGATTTCCGTCAACGAAAACGGCTGCCCCCATATCTGCGTGATTCGAAATACAAGAACAAGGACTTCTTAGCATTTATTTCGTACCCTCCAAGCGCTCAAAACTGAGCGACAAGGTTACGCATTTTTTGAGAATAACTCAAAGGCGAGCGCTTGCTGTTTTTGTGACGGTGGCAGAGTAACGCTGACTGGAAATGTATTATTCGTCACTGATTGTGAAAACGTCGAAGAGTATTTGGAACGAAAAAGAGCGCCTGCAGAGATATCGACGATCCGAATTTCTGCCTTATGAAGTTCCATACCATCGAGGCAGCCTTATGAATCGGCGGGAATTTCAGAGCCTGAAAGTACAGGAATGAGGTGAGCAAGCAAACGATAGATTTCCGATTGCCTGTTGCCCGGCTTGCAACCGGACGATCGTATATTCGGAATATCCGAAAGAAAAGCTCGGCACGGTTGTTCAGGTAGTTAATGAAAAACTATCACGGCAGAACGGTACTGTATACCAAATGTAAGGTCTGCTGGCTATTGTCAAGAAATTTACGGTGAAGCAAGGATATGTTTCGTCTCTAATTATATCAACCGTCAAATGAAAGGAAAAGTTATGGAACTGTCTGCATTTTTCAAAAGTGTGATCGATCAGGACCGCGCGCCTGTTGTGTTGTGCGACCTTGAACACCCCATCATTTATATGAACCCCGCTGCCATCGGTAGATATGCTAAACTCGGTGGAGAGAAACTCATCGGGCAAAATTTGCTTACCTGCCACAATCTGCGTTCACAGGAGATGATTCAAAAGACGGTGGCTTGGTTTCAGGGAAACGCTGAACATAACATTGTCTATGAATTTCACAATGAAAAAGACAACAGCGATTTATACACGGTTGCTTTGCGCGACACGGATGGTACGTTGATCGGCTATTACGAGAAGCATGAGTGCCGTACTCCCGAAACCGTAAAACCGTTCGATTTCGGGAACGGCTGAGTATTTACACAACCTAAAGCGAGCTATCCTACCGGCTGTAAAAACGGGCGCCGTAGAGAGGAGAAAAAATGGTTAGAAGCCGAATTACAGCGAAGCATTGCTCGAAAAGAATACGTGGTAGAGCTACGAAACGTCTTTCTGATATGGGGAGCGTAGAACGAAATCACAGCTATTTTTTTGCCGCCATACGCAAGTTTATGGCAATGGACAAGCTGACCGCTCCGTTGTTCCGTGATCTCATAGACCATATAACCATTTATAAAACAGGAGGTGCAGACAAGAATCGTAGTCAGTGCGTTATGATTCATTACGGTTTCATTGTGCTTTGAATTTTCCAAAGAACGATTCCTATTATACAGGCTAAAATATATCGCCATAACCGACTAAAAGCAAAAGAGCAGGCACAAAGGCCTGCTTCTACATAAACAAAAATCGAGTGTCCATAACTTAAATCCGTTATGAACACTCGATATGGTCTGAGTGACAAGACTTGAACTTGCGGCCTCTACCACCCCAACGGACTTTTGCACCAAGTTTTTAGCCGTTATCATTCCCTTTTTCGAGATATCGTTCTGTATTTACGCTTTTTGACGCCCTTTTGACGATTATCGTGCTACCCTTCCCTTGTACATGCGGTGCATAATCATACCCACTATGCACCAACACTATGCACCAAAATCCTATGCATTGTACTAAACGGGGGCCTTCGATACTTTTATCTTAACTCTGACGCGATCATTTGTCAAGTGCTTTTTTGAAAAAAGGTGATTTTTATAAAAAGAGAGGGAGTCCCCATTAGGAACTCCCTCGGTCGCAGGCCTCACAGGTTTCTACAACGCGATCACTAAAAATAGTATACACCTAAATCAAGTAAAAATCAATCGTTTTATTGATTTCTGTCAAGCTCTTTTGACGGAAGCCTTTTTGCCACGGAAGGCAATACCAATTTTGATGATATTAGATATGCTTTGCGTTCTCATTTGAGTATCGTATTTTTGGGTATCGATCTGATTAAGAGCCTCTTCTGCAAGTACCTCTAAATCTTCCGTGTCAGTTTTTGCGTGCTTGAATTCGAAGATAAAGCCCGGTACGGATTTGATTTTAGGCATCAATTGTACATCGAAGCGACCGTATCCCGATTCACCATTGGATCTAACGAAATAACGGTTACTGAGTATAGCGCACAATCCAAGGATCATTCCGTGATAGAAGCCCTCGCTGCCGGCATCAAAGAAGGATATCGTCTCAAGCATAAAATCTTCAATGGTTTTTTGAAGCTTAGCCGTATCCTGTGTAAAGATAGCTTGTTGAATGGCGATAGCAACGCTATTATAATCGTGCTTATTCAAAACCTCTTTTTCGTAAACAAGGGCAATCTCCTTGTTGGGAATGGATACGTCGTACATGTTGCTAACGTTTCCCGGAGGATAGGCCTTCGACACCTTCAAGTAGCCGGCAATCAACAAAAAACTATAGATGCTGTAAGGATTTTTTTGCACCTCAGGATAGATAACATTTGTGTCAATGTATGTTGTTACCGTCTCGTTATTCAGAAGCCTGTGGAGGTTTTCAATCACATCCGGTGCGGCAGAGCCTATAATTTCTCCGATAATATCGTTGCTGCCCGTGGATTGCCAAAACGCCTTGGCCTCACACTTATCTGCGATATAATTGATTACCGACCAAGGATTGAATATCTCGGTTTCACCAAAAAGGTAGCCATCGTACCAATCACAAACCTCATCATATTTGTCCGATGCCTCATAATACGCAAGAAGTTGCTTGATCTCGTCCTTGGTAAATCCGAAAAAGTTGCTATAATCCTTATCCAAGATAGAGCAGATTTTTATATTATTGAGTCCGCTGAAAATGCTTTCCTTAGCAACGCGGAGGATTCCTGTCAGGAATCCGTATGCCAAGTGAGAGCCGTCCTTAAGCCCTCCCGAGAAGAACCCGCGCATAAACCCGATGATAGGATCATAAAAGCCGCAGGTATGACCTTGCTGTATGGGGGTATCGTATTCGTCGATAATGATAATCGCTTTTTCCTTATAATGCTTATTCAGCATAATAGAGAGATACTGTAGCGACATCTGATAATCAATCTCGTTCGCCTCACCTCGGGCAAACTTCACATAAAGCTCTTTCTCATAGACACTAAGCTGTTCACTCGTCTCAAGCTCCTCGTGGCGAATGAACTCAAGCGTGATCAGCTTGCCGATCTTATCAAGCGTCGTCTCCCAAGTATCGCATTTAACATCCTTGAAGGATAAGAAGATAACAGGATATTTACCTTGATACGCGGTATATTCCTCGCCGCATTGCCATATCAGTTTGTCCTTAAAATATACGGAATTGTCCTCCTCAGTCTTCTCAAAAAAGACTCGAAGCATATCCATATTCAAGGTTTTTCCGAAACGGCGCGGACGCGTAAATAACGTAACCTCGGATTTGTTATCCATAAAATCCCTAATTAGGAGTGTCTTATCTACATAGTAATAATCGCTCGTTGCTTTTTTAAAATCCGATACGCCGATAGGAAGCGGCATCTTTTTCTTCCTGGACAATACAGCCGCAGTTTTAGAAGCTGAAGAAGGACACACAGCATTACGCGGAATCACCCACAACTTACCTTGCTTTTTTGCTCCTTCAATATCGCCGCTTTTACACATCTGTTGTATTCTTCTGACGGTAATTCTCCAAAGCTCATGCGCTTCGTTACAAGTCATATAGTCCATTATGAAACCTCCCAAACGAAAATCCCACCCCAATTATACCACAGAAAACGAAATTCGTCAACAAGCATTTCGCCAAATCGGTCGCAAATTTCGTTATAGTTTCGTCAGCTTTCGTTATCAAGCGAAATCGCGCAATAAAATGCGACTAATTCATCGTTGCATGATAGATTAGTCGCAAGCGTGAATTCACATAAAATATCCTTAATCACAAAATTCCATCGAAAATGGAACAAATAATCACAGAATTCCGTTTGACTATTCCCGAATCTTCCTCTCAAACTCCTCGATCCTCACCTTCCCTTTCAGCGCTTCATCCCGATAGGAAACCGCCCATACCGACCAAGTCAGAAACTCGGACTTGGTCATTTTCTTTTTGAGCAGACGGGCGTAATGGGCCTTGTAGGCACGGTTGTAGGCGAGCCATACAGGATCGCTCTTGCACTTCTCCTCATACTTTTTGTGAGCGCCGATGTCACGACAGGTCTTGCCGTTGGTTCCCTTCACCACACGCTCGCAGAAATCGTAATAACGTCCCGAGGTTAAAAGAAAGTATTTGCCACAATGTCGCACCGCTTGGGAAGATAGCCGCTTCGCAGGCCGCGGAAGAAATCAAAGTACAGAAAGGCCGATAGGCTGTTGAAGGTGTAGACATCGCACCATACCGATTTGCTGCCGATCTTGACAGTCTTACATACCATCGACATTGTCCCCGAGGGCTTGATCACGTTTCTGCCGCCGCGCTCCGAGAGATATTGTTCATAGAGAACGGCGATCTCAATGAACAATATC